>JAYUEB010000461.1:0-4550 GCA_043739525.1 Bdellovibrionales bacterium | reverse complement strand
CAAATCTGGATTCAAATGTTTTGAGGTGCATGCAGGCAACATGCTGGAAAGGACAAAGCAAAGATAGTTCCAGCAACACCATAAGCGGCCAGTTTTTAGATATTACGTTTTAAAGCATCGATGATCGACATCTGTGAGGCCCGCAGCGAAGGCCACCAAGTCGCGATCGTAGCTGTAAAGACGCTGATCATCGCGGCCTCCATGAAAGCTCCGCTCACAAAACGTATACCAATTGGTACATCGACTGTGGCATTGGGCATGACCATTCTAAGATGACTGTAATTGATGAGCGTCCCGGCTAAAACTGCGAGTAAAATTCCAAATACATATCCCATTAAACCTAGCATGAAGCCTTCAAGAGTGAACTGCCAAATGACTGAGGCCTCATGTTCACCAAGCGCGCGAATGGTACCGATTTCGCCAGTGCGTTCGTAAATCGACATTCCAACAGTGTTGATAATTCCGAGGAGAACAAGAGAAATCAAGATGAACGAAATAAATCGGTTTTGAACCTTATAGAAACTCTCGACACTTTTGTAAAAAACTGCAAGCTCGTGCCAGTCTTTAGTTTCGATGCGACTATCAATTGACGAAAACTCTTTTTGAAAAATCGGTAACATGCGGTCAAGGTCTTCATTTTGTTTAAGGCGGATTGTTAAACTCTCGACATCATCCGTATCGAGCAACGTCTGAACCGTCTTAAGTGGGACAAACAATAAAAACTTGTCAATGTCATCCCGACCCATTAGGAAAATTCCTTGGACATTGAGATCAAGTGCATTAATGACTCCGTCGTTGGTATATCCCACGAGAGTCACATTATCGCCGACTTTCACTCCCAATTGCTTTGCGAGTTTAATACCGATAACGGCATCAAGCTTTGAGTCCGTTGTCAGGCGAGCGCCTTCTTTGATCATCAGATTATCAAACAAGCTCGCTTCTTTGCTGAGATCAATTCCAAGGGCTTTTGCGCTCACCGTAATTTCGCCAGTGCTGAGTAAACCAAAACTCGAAAGTCGGCTCGAAATCGAACGAAGCTCTGGATGTGATTCGGCAAGGGCTTCTATCTTTGTGTGATCGTGAATCAAATACTTACTGTGTTTTCCAGGAGTCTGTTCCCAAAAATCGTGAGTGGCAGCCTGCATATGACCTGTTTCGTATTCAATCTCAACTCTTTGGAGTAATTTAAGAGTATTCTCTGCAAATCCGCGAAATAAAATTAAGCCCGTAACCGCGCCCGCTATCATCAAGATACTTAAAAAGGTACGTCCGCTATTCCGAAAAACATTTCGAAAAGCCACTCTCACGCGCATCGGAACAGAAGCTTTCAAAGTTTCTGTCATTTGCCCTGTCCGTCCACGAGATGAATTTTCCGGGTTGCTCGGCCCAAGACTAATTGATCGTGACTAGTAAAAATGAATCCGACTTGATTCGTTTGATTCAGGCGCACCATCACATCTAAAATCTCATTCGCAGTTTTAACATCCAAATTTGCTGTAGGCTCGTCGGCTAAAATCAGGCGCGGCTTTTTAACAATTGCTCGAGCAATCGCAACTCGCTGTCTTTGGCCTCCGCTGAGCTGAGCCGGACGATGATGTGCAAACTGAAGAAGACCAACCTGTTCAAGCGCTTCGTTAACCAAGCTCGTGCGGCTGGATTGATCTTTGTTCAGAAGAACAAGTGGATACTCGATATTTTCATAGGCCGAAAGTGTCGGAATTAAATTAAATGTTTGAAAGATAAAGCCGATTTTATTGGCGCGAAACTCAGTTAGCTCTTTTCGACTTAACTGACTCACGTTTTCGCCATCAAAAAAGATTTTGCCTGAGGTTGGATAGTCGAGACAACCGATCAAATTGAGTAAAGTTGTTTTACCGCTTCCTGAACTTCCACTAATTCCGAGTAACTCACCATTTTCATATGAAAGATTGACCCCGCGTAGCGCGTGTACATTTTGATTGCCCAAAAAAAATTCTTTATGAAGATTTTCGACAACAACGAGTGACAATTAAAAAGCTCCAGTCAGTCTTGATCAAGTGACTCTTTGTTAAACTTAGCCGACGAGAACTTTTCTACCTTATAATTTGAGTAAATCAACGTAGATGTCTTATTTTTTCTCAAAGCATCCGTAATTGTCATTTTGTGAATCATTTTGATGCCTAGTTCGGTCTTGAGATCGCCATAAACCGCTTCTTTAAGGAGTTTTCCGGAAAGCGCAAAAAACTCAGCCTTGAGTGGAACACCTGTGGATGCCTCAACCCAATAACTGATTTTTCTATAAGTGACATCCTTATTTTTTGCAGAGAGATCGATCTTGACGGCATCTTTTCCGTCGATTTTTTCTCTCGCAACTTCTTTGGCATCATAATCCTGAGAGAAATTTGTTCGTGCGACATCACCATTTGAAACTTCGCCCGTCAGCTTTTGCTCCATACTAATTCGAGTGGCGCGCTTCATATTGGGTGTGTAAAGCCACATATCATATTCGTTAAGGAGCAGCTTTCGGCCGTGAGCTCTTTGCGGCTCGGTCTGCTCAACGAGACTTGTGCGGTCGTCCTTCACAAAAACTCGAAAAAGACTCGTTTTTTTGTCTTCACCGTCATCGTCGCTCACTCGTACATCACAGGAAAAGGAAGTCTGAGGAGAACGTGCTAAGTCAGCTTTCCTAACAAGCTGACTTGCATCCATTGCGAAAACATTTGTATGGCTAAAAAATGCGAACGTGAAAAGTAAGACTTTCACAAAATTTTATTTCGTTTCTTTCTTTGCTTTTGTAGGCGCTGGTTCGGGAGTCGGAGCTGGAACTGGAAGAGCTCCTGCCGTCACTGCTCCTGCCATTCCACCGTAATTTTCAATCGTGCGCCAAGCTCGTAAGTAGTTGTAAGCTTGCATGACTTGAAAGTCTTCGCTTAAAAGTTTCTCGCGAGGAGATGCCGGTTTCTTTTTAGATGTATCGCTCTTCCACCAATAGTTTACATCTTCGCCAGTCTTTTTCTCTGTGCCTGCCGCTTTGTTAGTTTCGTTCTCTTTTGCTTGTTCTTGTTCTTTAGTCCCAAGCAAATGATTTTGCATATCTGATTCACGTCGCACATCACGTTTGATAATTGCCTTTTTGTAGTTTTCTGCATCAACATCGTCGATAAAAACATCGGGCTTAATTCCTTCAGCCTGAATCGAACGTCCACTCGGAGTGTAGTAACGCGCAACCGTTAATTTAAGCGCCGAGCCGTCCCCCAATTTAACAACTGATTGCACCGAGCCTTTTCCAAAGCTCGTTTGTCCCATGATGAGCGCACGTTTATTGTCTTGAAGTGCGCCTGCCAAAATTTCGCTGGCACTAGCTGAATACTCGTTTATCAAGACTATCAAAGGAAAGTTTACAAATGCTCCTTCTTTCTTGGCCATCACAACTTCTTTTTCTCTTTGATTGCGACCAATTGTCGAAACGATGATTCCTTTATCAAGAAATATATTACTAATGCGAATTGCCTGATCAAGAAGCCCGCCTGGATTTCGGCGCAAATCGATAATAATGCCCTTCACTCCTGCTTTGCTATTTTTGACGTGTTCTTTGACGGCCTTTTCCATTTCGGCGCCCGAATTTTCAATGAAGCTTGTGAGACGAATATATCCAAAGCCATCATTCAAATCTGTATACTTCACCGAACGAACCTTAACTACCCCACGTTGAACGACAAATTCTTTTGGCTTTTCGAAACCGTCTCTAAAAATGCCGAGACGAACCTTACTACCTCTTTTTCCGCGCATCTTCTGAGCCGCCTCAGCGAGACTTAAACCTTTGGTGCTCTCACCATTCACTTCAACAATTTTATCACCAGCTTGAATACCCGCTTCCCATGCCGGAGTATCTTCGATAGGAGAAATAACGGTGAGAACATCATTTTGAACCGTGATCTCAATTCCTAGTCCGCCAAATTCTCCACTTGTTTCACTTTCAAATTCTTTGTAGAGATCTGGCGGAAGAAAGTTTGTATGTGGATCAAGCTCTTGCAACATTCCTTTAATCGCGCCGTAAATGAGTTTTTTAGTATCGACTTCTTCAACGTAATACTGCTGAACGAAGTTAAGAACTTTTGTAAAAATTTGTAGATCTTGATAACGTTCGGCCGCAAACGCCGAATATCGATTGGAAGTTGCCAGCGTCAGTGCAGTCACAAGAGCAGCAATAAAAACGACACTGAAGAAAAACTTTTTAACTTTGAACTTCACAAAAACTCCTTTGAATCCAGCGCTGACAATTAATTTGGGTCACTCAATGACACTTTAACTTCTTGAGGTGAAATCCAAAGTTTTGGATTTTCGGGCTCTGAAAAATGTCTTATCTCAAAATAAATTCCAACATCATTTGGCTTCGATGTCGAGCCGGCACTCGCAATCGCCTGTGATTTCTTAACGATTTCATCTTGCTTTACTTTCACCTGACTAAGGTGTGAGTAGACTGAGTAGTAGTGATCGCCATGATCTATGATAAGGGTCTCGCCATAACCTGGTATACGACCACTAAATGAAACCTTACCGTCGTAAACGGC
>JAYUEB010000460.1:0-4562 GCA_043739525.1 Bdellovibrionales bacterium | reverse complement strand
TCTACGAATTGAATTTGATCGATACTCCCGGCCACGTGGATTTTTCGTATGAAGTTTCACGTTCGCTGGCAGCATGTGAAGGCGCCATTCTCGTTGTTGATGCCGCCCAAGGGGTTGAAGCTCAAACACTTGCAAACGTTTACCTCGCGATTGAAAACAATCTTGAGATCATCCCGGTATTAAACAAAATCGATTTGCCTTCTGCTGATCCAGAGGGAGTTAAGCGCCAAATTGAAGAGACAATTGGGCTTGATTGCAGTGAAGCCATTATGGCAAGCGCGAAAGAGATGATCGGCATCGTTGATATTTTAGAGGCCGTTATTAAAAAAGTTCCTCCGCCAAAAGCCAACCGAGATCTGCCGCTGAGAGCACTGATTTTTGACTCATGGTTTGATTCATATCAAGGCGTTGTTACTCTCTGTCGCCTTATGGATGGCACAGTTAAAAAAGGCGATCGCATTAAGTTTATGTCTGGCGGCCAAGATTACGAAGTCTTAAAGCTGGGCGTGTTTTCACCTTTTGCAACTGAGCTTCCAATGCTTGAGTCAGGTGAAGTGGGCTATTTCATTTGCGGCATTAAAGATATTCGCGAAATTAAAGTCGGAGATACGGTTACGACCAAAGTAAAACCTGCAACCGAAGCCTTGGCCGGATTTAAAAAAATCAAGCCGATGGTCTTTTCGGGGATTTTTCCGATCGTTTCAACCGACTATGAAAACCTCAAAGACTCTTTAGATAAACTTTGCCTGAATGATTCGTCACTGTCATATGAGCCCGAAAAGTCGCAAGCTCTTGGATTTGGTTATCGCTGTGGCTTTTTAGGTCTTCTCCATATGGAGATTGTTCAAGAGCGCCTGGAGCGCGAGTTCAATTTGAATTTGATTACGACGGCTCCGACCGTTGTTTACAAAGTTCATCGTACGGACGGTATCATTCTTGATCTTGAGAATCCGGCATTCTTACCTGATGAGACTCAAATCGAGAAAATTGAAGAGCCTTACGTGAAGGTCACGATTCACACTCCGAGCGATTACATCGGCGGCATTTTGAAACTCTGCGAAGACAAACGCGGAACTCAAATCAAAATGGATTACGTGTCTGATAAAAAGGTCATGATTGAGTACAAACTTCCGCTCAATGAAATGGTCATGGATTTTTACGATCGCCTTAAATCTATCAGTAAGGGTTACGCATCTCTTGAATACGAACTTATGGGTTTTGAAGAGGGTGATTTAGCAAAGCTTGATATTTTGATTAATGGAGAGCCGATCGATGCATTGTCGTTGATTGTTCATCGTTCGAAAGCCATCAATCGTGGAAAACTTCTTTGCGAAAAAATGAAGGAGCTCATTCCTCGTCAGCAATATCAAGTTGCGATTCAAGCTGCAATCGGTGCAAAAATTGTCGCCAGAGAAACTATTGGGGCTTTACGCAAAGACGTGACAGCAAAGTGTTATGGTGGTGATATTAGCCGTAAGCGAAAACTTTTGGAGCGCCAAAAAGAAGGAAAGAAGCGCATGAAGCAAGTCGGCAGTGTCGACGTGCCTCAAGAGGCCTTCTTAGCTATTCTCAAGGTCGAAGACTAGGAGCTATTATGGGAAACAAAAAATTTTGGACAGAAGGTTACGGTTCTTTTGGAATAGCAATTCTGATTGCGCTTTCAATTCGTTGGGCACTTATGGAAGCCTACGTTATCCCAAGCGCAAGTATGCTTCCGTCGCTTCTCATTCACGATCACATTTTTGTTAACAAATTAGTTTATGGAATTCGCGTTCCATTTAGTGAAGATTGGCTTGTTAAGTTTCGTCTTCCGACTCGCGGTGAAGTGATCGTTTTTAAATATCCTCTTGATAAGAGCACTTTTTTTATTAAACGTGTTGTTGGGGTTCCCGGCGATCGTATCAGTTACGATAGCGGAAAATTCATGATCAATGACCAAGTGATTCCAAATGAGCCGGCGACAACTCAAGAAGATTTTGACGAATTAAGATCGGGCGACTTTCAAGGCGGCGACGGACCAGATAATTATCTTCATCTCAGAGAGAAGTTAACGAGTGAGCTCACTCACCCCATCATGATTCGAAAAGGAGACAATCCATATCCATTGAATGGCGCGTGGACTGTTCCTGACGGAAAATTATTTGTTATGGGCGATAATCGTGACAATTCGGCCGACAGTCGAAAGTGGCTTTGGGTTCCAGAAGAGAATATTTTAGGACGGGCCATGTTCGTCTGGCTCAGCTGCGAAGATACATTACCTTATGTAAGTTTCTTGTGTAATCCGCTTGAGCTTAGATGGGGCCGCTTTTTTCATCAGGTTAAATAGCAAATGTCTGAGATCGTGTCTGAGATAGCGCCTGCGACAAAGCGTCCTGATCTTCGCGCGACTTGGTCTTCGGCGCTCAGAAGCTTTCTTCTTCCAGTTTTCATTATCCTCGCGTTTCGCTGGGCAATTTTTGAACCCTATGTCATTCCGAGCGGGAGCATGCTTCCGAATCTTTTGATTCATGATTACATTCTTGTAAATAAATTTGCCTATGGCTTACGAATTCCCTTCACCTACAAGTATCTTTTTACCTGGGAGCAGCCTAAGCGCGGCGATATCGTTGTGTTTAGAAATACCGGGATGGAAGATTATTTTTTAGTAAAGCGGGTCGTTGGTCTCCCGGGAGATACGATTACTTACAATACGAAGAGTGAGCTTTCTATAAATGATCAGGTCGTCAAAACAGATATTCCGAGCATGGATGAGCTGAAGCTTTTTCTTGAAAAGATTCCGCTGGCGTCGCGGGCGGGCTATACCGAACATTTCAATATGAAAGTTGAAAACTTCTTGGATTCCAAATCGACTCAAGGCCCGAGCGCCAAGCATTTCATTTTGGAAGAAAAAATGATTTCAAATCGTCTCGAACAGCAAAGCATTCAGGTTCCTGAGGGGCATTATTTCATGATGGGAGATAACCGCGATCACTCCTCTGATAGTCGAGTCTGGGGCCTTTTGCCGTTTCAAAATATTTTAGGGCGAGCGAGCTTCATTTGGTTTTCTTGCGAAGAAGACCCAGCCAATAGCCAAGATTTTTGTGACCCTCGCGCATTGCGTTTCATGCGGATCATGTCTAGAATCAATTGACCCCTTAAGTTTCGCAAAAAGCCGGAGGTTTCGCTACCTTGTCGCCAAAAGTTCCGAATCGTATTATTTTTCGTGAATATTTTGAGAGCCTACTTGTGGCTGTTGTCATCGCTTTAATTCTCAGGTTCTTTGTTGTCTCTGCCTACAAAATTCCTACCGGATCGATGACGCCGACTCTGAAGGTGGGAGATTTTGTTTTCGCGTATAAACTTAACTATGGTGTCACGATTCCGTTCGCGAGTGGAGATCGCATCGCGAGTCGTCTCCCGCTTCGAGGTGACGTGGTCGTGTTTAAATTTCCGGGACACGAAAATACAAGTTACGTCAAACGAGTCGTTGGTTTGCACGGGGATCATGTTCAAATTAAAAATAAGAAATTGTTCATCAATGGTGTACAGGCTGAATACACGCTTGCAAATTCTGATTTAATTGGCGATTTACCAAGTAAAGAATACTACTCTGTTTATAACGAAAATTTTTACGGTAGTTCGCATTTGATCATTTATAATCAAACTCAAAAAGATTCTGAGACTTCTGATTTTGGTCCGGTGATTGTACCTCCTCAAAATATTTTTGTCTTGGGTGATAACCGTGATTCAAGCGATGATTCACGCTACTGGGGTTCTGTTCCGGTTCGAAATATTGAGGGACAAGTCGTGCTCGTTTGGCTGTCTCTCGATTGGCTCAATCGATGGGGCACGGATCAGATGCCACAAGTCCGCTGGAGCCGTGTTTTTCAAGCTGTTCGCTAGTTTAAGGGAGCTCATCTGTGTTAGAAAAACTTCGTTTCGAATCTCAAAAACATGGTGCTTTCGCTTTTGAGCTTTTAAGATTTTTAAACTTTAGTGTTCAGCAAAAAACTCTGCCGATTGTGAATTTTTTAGCTACTGGCAAAAATATTACGATGTCTCCGTCCGAAAAAGCCAAGCTTAATATCACTCTTCAAAAATTAGTTGAAGTCTTGCAAAAAGACTCCGAAAGAATTGCTGAAGGCGTCTTTCCGATAGAAGTTTTAAAGCCAGAGTCAATCTTCACTCATTTTTTGAGGCTTCCTAGGCTGTATCAGGAGAGTTTTCAAATTGCACGTCGTCGAGATAAAAACTCCGCTAAGGAATTTAGCTCTGCGGCTCAAGATCACTTTGCAGATACTCCTGATTATTTACGGCGTAACTTTCACTTTCAGGGCGACGGTTACCTTTCGACAAAATCAGCTGAGCTTTACGAACATCAGGTCGAAATTTTATTCGCGGGTGCTGGCGATCCGATGAGGCGCCTCTTTTTGCCCTTCCTCAAAAAGAGTTTTGTGGGAAGCGGCCAAGGACTCAAGTTTTTAGAAATTGGCGCGGGAACTGGCCGCCTCACTCAATTTGTAAAGGCCATGTATCCCAAGGCAAAAATTACGGTAACCGATGCGAGTGATCCCTATCTCACG
>JAYUEB010000459.1:0-4564 GCA_043739525.1 Bdellovibrionales bacterium | reverse complement strand
AATTTGAATGTCCCTCTTTTGGAATATCAGACTCATGATGCAGCCGCCCCATTTTCGCCGTTTTGAACTTTGCCTGCGGCTGAAACATCAAAAATGCTTTTCTTTGATTGCTGCTCTTCGATTTCCAAAAGCATTGGCCCGAACTGACATTTGTTAGGACCATTAAACTTTACTAGCAAATCATCGACGCGGTCTGTGGCTTCTTCCGGTGATAACCGTGGCACTTGCAAAACGATATCTTTACTTCCGACAGACCAAATGCCGCGTCCTTTGATTTCAGGAAGTTCAGCAGCCATCTTGTTGCCAAGCACAGTCATCGAGCTTGCAACAGTGTTCACGCGAAATACCATTCGCGCGTTGATGTTCGTCTGAACGCGGGTATCAATGGTTTCTTTGACCACTTTTTGAGTCGCCAAGATCAAATGAATGCCAGCTGCGCGTCCAAGTTTTGCAATTCGATCTGTGAGATCACGGGCGCTTTCAGCGGCTGCTTTTGATGACCTTGAACTTTTCTCAATCGTGAAAAGAACGGAAGCTTCGTCAATTGCGACAACGATGCGGTCCATTTTATCCCGCTCCGGCGAAATTTCTGTAAGGCTTTTGTCTTCAAGATACTTAAAACGCCGATCCATTTCAGCGACGACGGCAGTTAGAATCGCAATTGCTTCGTGCGCTTCTTTTGCGATTCGAACATTTTCAAGACGTTCAAACAGTTTCACTTCTACACCACGCTTTAAGTCGATGAGATAAAACTGAATATGTTTAGAGCTTTCAGCGATCCCCATTAGCGCCTGTTTAAAGAAATAACTTTTACCGCCGCCGGTAGATCCAGCCACAATCATGTGATGAAGCTCAAGCAAGTTGCCAACGACAAAATCGCCAAGAGATTGGCCAACAAGAAACGTGTAGGGTCTATTTAAATGCTTTTCGGCAACTACGTCGTAAGAAACAAGACTTGGCAAAGCCTTTTCAGCGAGTAAAATTTCAACGAACTGTCGGTCACTCTCAAGTGTCCTAAAATCTTCAACAATTGCATTAAACGCTGACTCCAAAGCGCCCTTTCTGTTTTTGAAATCGTTCAAATCAATTCCAATGGCTCGCACAAGAAGCTTTTTCTGAAATTCTCCGACACGGTACGAATCAACCACAACAGGCGTAAGTCCTGACGATGTCCTTAAGCCCAAGTGATCAAGCCCATTTTGAAATTTACGAACTCGGAGGCCGGCGATAGCGCCAATACCTGCAAGCCAGATAAAAAACGGTATCACCGCCAAAATCGTAAACTGCATTCCGCGCGATACATTAAAATAAACCCATTCACCAAAACCGTGCGGGAAAATCCACGGCAGATGGTCGATGAAAAATGGAATACTCAGTTTGCGCGCCATCACAAAAAAAGCGACGCTCATACCATAGAAGAACCATGCTCTGAGCCGGTAGAATGTCCAAGTGTCTTTTCGCAGGGCGCCTTTTATAATGAGGCCGCCCAAGAATCCGCCGATGACACCGATAATCAGTGCTAGGCGCGTGATTATATCCTTATCGTGTTCAATTTTTTGTTCGTTCATTTGTAGTCCTCTATAAGTTCGATGATTACTTCTTTTCCTTCAGGAACAAGAACGTAGCCGCGTTCTTGTTCAATTCCGGACGCTGTTCGACTGGTCTGATCTTGCGCTGCTTTTGACAAACCCTGCAGAAGTGCGTTTTTCATTGTGGGTTTAGAGGTAGGAGCGCCGAGAGAATTCCCCAATGACTCACGTTCTGTGAGCGTATTTGTGATGCCGGCAAACATGCTGAGGCCAACACTTGCAGCAACTTTCATACCTTGGCCTGTGAATTCCTCGCCTTGAATCCCGGCGGTGAATGATCCTGCATCGAGTCCCACCGCGCTGATTTTTTTGGGCTCAGTGCCGTCTGGTGGATCAAGGCGCGAAAACGTAATAAACACGCGGTCGCCGTCACCTTGGTAGTTAAATTGACCAACAAGAATAGAGCCGGGCTCGATTTCGACACCACCGGCTTCACCACCTTTAGGGATAACAACGCGTACAAGTGATTGCGCACGTGTATCGATTGGATTTTTTAATATCCCAATCAATTTTGATCCAGAGCGAATAGATTTTCGACCGTGTTCATTTTCGCCTACGATCTGCGGCGCCCAGTATTTGATTGTGATACGATTGCGTTTTTGTTCGGCTTCAGATTTATTTTCTGCCGCAACCTGGTTTCGTCCGGCCTCGAACAACTTTTTCATGGCCTCACTGACTGGTGGGAGCTTTACATCGCGTTTAAATTCACTGCGTCCTGTAGTTTGGCGGTAGAATGTTTGATCGACTTTGGGCGACAACAATTCTATCGATAAACCCATCACCAAAAAACCAGCTACAACGAAAGGCATTGCCTTTTTAAATCTTAAAATCTGCTTCCCGCCGCTTTTTTCTTGGAAATAACTTTTTGTCTTTGTGTAGTAGCCCTTGCATTTTTCTTTGATCTTAATAGATGACTCCTTTGATAGTGCCGGTTGTGTTTTGGTATTTTACCGTGAGCGACGACCCAGCTGGAATTTTGCCGATCACGATCATTCGTCCTTTGGTTGAGGAACCTGGCTTTAATTCATCCACCTCAAAAGCTACGGTCTGCCGTTTTAGGGATGTACCGCTTTTTTGTTGAAGCGCGATTTGAATTTCAGGCGTTTTGAGCTGGCCTTTTCCCGTGTTTTTCAACTCAAACTCAAAAATTGTCCGGCTGGAGTTTGAAAAGGTGACTCCACGCAGGAGAGTCAGTTCAATATCTGCAAGTCGAATATTTCCTTTTAATTCGCGTACGATCTGTTTTGAAACCGTGTCAGTCACCAACAAGCGTTTTGTCTCCGATGGCGGAACCCAGCGAACTTCAACGAATGTGTCGGGCTTGGCACCACCAGAGGGGGTCAGGTAAAACAAATACCGACGGCCTTGGCTTAAAACAGTGAGATTCGTAGAAAAGTTGGACCCAGCCTGGATCGTGATTCCTTCTTTAATTTTTTCGATGCGGAAATAGTTTTTATTACCGCAGATCACCGTTTCGGGTTTTAGTCCGAAATACAGCACCGTGCTTTGTCCCAGTTGATAACGGATCGTATGAACTTTTTCACCAGAGGTCAGAATGGTCCGTTTTTCACCGACGCTGGCGTTAGCCAGAGACATTATTAGAGAGCCGAACATAACCAAGTAGATCAAGCTACTTCGCATTTTCACTCTCCTTGATGCCGCCAACATAAATTCCCATCGGGTTAAAAACAGTCTGATCACCTCGAACTAGGGCCAAAGTCACCTCCGTCGGAATCACAAGTGGAATGCCTTCGATTTTTAGAATTCGGTCAAACTTGCAAATGACACGGTCTGAAAGGACACTCACTTCGACAAATGCTAGTGACTGCGAAAGTTTTTTTCCGCCGAGTTCTTTTAAATATTTCTGGCTCTGCGTGCCTATGACTTTGTCTGTCAATGACCCTTCGGTGAACGGCGAAATCGATTTCGCAATTCTGTCACCGTTGAATTCGCTCCAAACATACAGACTGGCCAAAAACTGTTTTGTGAATTGCTCGACTTCAGTTTTTTCAAGCGGCACCACGAGGCGCTCGGTCGGATAAAAATTCACCTCATGATTCTTTGCTACAACCACAAATGGATTTTTGAATTGCGAAACAATCAGAGCTGCGCTCATCGCAACGGCGAAGATACAAGCTCCGACCGAAATCAGTTTATAGAGATGAAGAACTTTTTCCTGCGCAGTCCAGATATTTGGGATTGTATTTTTACTCATATTTTTTTCTTTCCTTGTTTTGTTTGTTAATGATTTCCTTCGGTAGTCCGATCTTTCCGTAGCTTTGCTTGAATCGTTCAAACCTTGGTCGTAGGCGGTCCTTCAATTGCTCAGCTCGGCCCATGATTGGATTTGTCACGGGTTTTGCTGCGAACGCTGCCGTTGATTTTAATCCATGCACGGCTTTTGCTGTGATACGGCTCGCTGCCATCTTCACGGCACCTGATGCCGCAAACGCCGGAGCAAGTGCGAGTGTTGATGCAACTGAATTCATGCCGTCTGAGATTAACGATTTTGTAGCGAGCGGAATGAATAGCATTGAAACACCAATGCAAAGATTCATCACGATTGCCATTAAGTAATCTTCCATTCCGGCGACCTGTGGTTGCACTGCAAGCTTCAATAATAAAACGCCCAAAATGCTCCAAAGGATTTTCCAGATCACGACTTGGATCAGTCCCTTATAAAGACTTGCAGTGACGTAGGCCGTGCTACGGCTCACGTACATCAGAATCATCAGCGGCGAGCAGACATATAAAATAGCCCACACAAAATGCGTTAGCGCCGTTGCTACAAAAAATCCCAAGTAGGCGATAATGTAGGCTGCCAGACTAAAAATATAGATCGTTGTTTCGCGGAGACTGAACCAACTGTCATGACCTGAGTAATTGGGACCTAGCTTTGTCAAAACGTCGGAGAGTTGCTCCATCCCACCGATTTGCGACGTGACCGCATCTCCGATGTTCGCAATTGAATTCAA
>JAYUEB010000458.1:0-13679 GCA_043739525.1 Bdellovibrionales bacterium | reverse complement strand
CCTTTAGAGTAGCTTGCGGCGGACTCTGTGTCGCTTCACTTTGATTCGAAGATACTTTCTGAATCTCAGCGCTTTGACCTTGCAACTGGCCCTTAAATAAAAAGGCCAGAGCACCAAAAAAAACAATTAAAATACCAATCCGCTGCGGATTATTGAGCGAGTTGAACATCTTTGCTCAAGGCTTGAAGAGCACGTGGATCCGAAATGCGATTCACTGTATCGTCACCAAAAAGTTTTGCATCCATTCTCAATTTATCTGTGCAATTTGCGCAATAGAATTGAATGTTCTTAAGAAGCTCTGCCTGTAAAGCGTAAGCGCCATAAGGAGTCACGTCACAAGCTGGTAAACCTTGCATAAGAGTATGAGAGATAATTCCACGGATATCTTGACCGTGCGAATCCCTAAATGGAGTTGGGCAAATCGCATGAGACCAGTATCCATTGCGAACTTCAGTATGACGAGACTCATGAAACACAATACTGACTCGGTATACTTGTGGAATTTGCATATTCACAAACATAGGTGTCAGCCACATAGTTGTGTTGTTAATATTTGGTCGAACACAAGCCGCCGCCGCGCCTCCACCGCAATCATTCAGACCAACGTTTTGAATACGTGATGTGAAAAACTGAATGAGACTTTGCCCGACAAGCGGAGTTGAAAACATCGAAGCGAAGATCGGCGTTCCTCCGCCATTACCCTGAATCGCTTGAACCATTTGAAGATCACCAAGCATTTGGGTCTGAAGTGCTGGTGGCACATCGGCATTAAATGTCAGAGCGCGAGCTTGAAGTGAAAGAATACTTGCGAAAAGAACGACGAAAAGACTTCTTTTTGAAATCATATATTTACCCCCCGGTCGCAAGAGGCTAGCGCAAATCCGGAGGCCGTCTACATTTTTATTACTTGATATGCTGCTTCACTTAGACTTTCGCACATTTATGCGGATTTTACTGGCATTCGCGAGTGGCCCACGCCTTGATCTGAGGTGAATCATAGAGTTCCACTGGCTTTGGATCATAGTCAATATCGACCTGATACGCGATCAGCTTTGAAACTTAGATCATCGCATCTTCTCCCGTTGACAAAATCGGTTGCCAATTTTTAGTGGAGCAAGGACAGATTTACCAATTCGCGCGAAGAGGCCATCGCTTGAGCTGATACAATCATCAAAAATAGAAATTTCATTTATTAGACTTTCAGATTTTTTAGGGCCTTTTCGGCCATGTCTTTGTTTTCGTTATTGGTTAGCCACTCAGCTTCAGTTGCATCGATCTTAGCTTGAACTTCGCTGAGCTCAACTACTAGCTCTCGAAGCTCTGACCCACTTCCATTTGCAATTTTCTGATTGAGAAACTGTAAATGAGTTTGCAAAACATGAAGATTCTTTTCAAGTTCTGTGATGTTGCGTTCACATTGTCTTAAAGTTCGATCGAGTTGCTTTTTGACTTCTTTATAATTAGGAGAAACAGCCTCTGCTTGTGCGACCCGCTCTTTAGGTTGAGGCTTTGCTTCAGATGAGCCTCGCTTTTGCGAAAAGGCACCTTTTTCAAGACTCCACACATACTCATCATAAGTGCCCGGATAAACCCGCGCGTGGCCGTTATTAATTTCTAAAATTTTTGTGCCGACTCTTCTGACAAAACTGCGATCATGGCTGACAACGACAAGTGTGCCCTCGTAGGCCATCAAAGCTTGAGTCAGCGCTTCGACGGTTTGAAAGTCCAAGTGATTCGTCGGCTCATCCAAAATCAAACACGAAGCTTTTTGAAGTAAAATTTGCCCAAGAGCGACTCGCGATTTTTCTCCGCCTGAGAGGACCGCGACTTTTTTATGGATGTCATCTCCTGCAAAAAGTAAAGAGCCTGCCATACTTAAGCTTTCTTGCTTTAATACTTCGCGATGCGCCTTTGCGACCATATTTTCGATGACGGTCATATGAGGATCTAAATTCTCAGCTACATGTTGAGCGTAATATCCGATGTCGACGTTTTCTCCTCGATTGAAACTTCCGGCAAGAGGAGCCATCTGACCCGCCAACACTTTTAAGAGCGTTGACTTACCAGCACCGTTTAAACCAACGACACCAAAATGATCACCTTTTCCTAAAAGAAAATCGACTTCACTTAAAATGACTCTTTCACCATAGCCAAGGCTGGCGGATTCTAATTTTGCAATCACCTTCGGAGACCTTGCCGGCGGAGGAATACGTATCGAAGCTTTGACCGGTACCGATTTCAACTCAATCGTCTCCATACGATCTAAAGACTTTAAGCGAGACTGCGCCTGCTTAGCTTTAGAGGCCTTCGCTCCGAACTTAGCGACGAACTGCAAGACCTCATTCTTTTTTTCTTGAAGTGAGAGTGCGCGAGCCTCAAGTTGTGTGCGCAGGAGAGTCTTTTGTTCAAAGTAATCATCGAGATTACCGTTGTACTTGGTGATATCACCTTCTTCGACCTCTAAAATATGATCAGTGGTACGTCTTAAAAATTCGCGATCATGCGAAATCAATAAAAACGCCCCTTGGTAGGACTGTAAAAATTTTTCAAGTACCAGTGTTGTCTCGAGATCAAGATAGTTCGTCGGCTCATCTAAAAGCATCAAATTCGGCTCTTGGCCAATCAAATAGAGAAGTTTACATCGCATGCGGTAGCCACCGCTCAAAGAAGCCACCGGCTTGGCAAAAATCTCTTGAGTGAGTCCAAGCCCCTGCCCAAGGCTCTTAAGTTCCCATATCGGACTGACACATCCATCAGTGAGATAGTCTTCTACTGTTTGACCCGCAGCCCAGTTATCATGTTGGGCAAGATAGCCCACCCTTAAAGCCTGCGATCGGATGATCTCGCCTTCGTCTAAATTTTCTTGATCAGTCATGATTTTAAAAAGCGTGGTTTTACCCGCTCCATTGGGTCCAATGACTCCAACGTGCTCAGATTCGTTAATAGCGAAGCTGGCGTCGGTGAACAAAGATTTTGTTCCGTAAGATTTAGCTCCAGATTGGAGTTGAAAGAGATTACTCATGGATCCTCATGTGAATAGTTTTCATATGTACCATAGAATTTATATTCCTCTAATCTCTTTGAACGAGAAAACTGAAATTTAAACATTTTGCAAAGAAAGTGTGATATGAGTTCCGCACCTTAAATTTTTATACAAAAGAGAACAATTTGAAATCTTTTAGCGAACTCACAATTCAAGCGAGCATCCAAAAGGCGATCACTGAGATGGGATATGAGACACCAAGTCCCATACAAGCTCAAGCATTGCCTATCTTGCTAGGCCCAGCCACAGATTTTATCGGACTTGCCGCGACCGGCACTGGTAAAACGGCTGCATTTTCAATCCCATTACTCGAGCAGATCGATGCTTCAAAAAAGCATGTGCAGGTTTTGATTCTGTGCCCGACTCGGGAACTTGCTTTGCAGGTTTCTGGTCAGGTGAATCTACTTGGTAAATATAAGGGCGTGCGCGCTCTTCCTGTTTACGGTGGATCAAGTTACGCAGACCAAATTCACGGTTTGCGATCAGGAGCTACTGTTGTTGTCGGAACCCCCGGCCGCGTCGTGGATCATATTGAGCGCGGAACTCTTAAGTTAGGTAACTTAAGCACTGTCATTCTAGATGAAGCGGATGAAATGATCTCAATGGGCTTCAAAGAAGACCTTGAAAAAGTTCTCAATCAAACCGATCGCGAAAATAGCAAAATTTGGTTGTTCTCTGCGACGATGAGCAAAGAAGTTCGTAAAGTTGCGGATACTTATTTGAAAAAGCCACAACAAGTTCAGGTGAACCGAACTGAAATGCTCTCAACAACTGTTGAACAAGTTTACTACCCAACTCGTGAATCTGATAAACCTGAGATTCTTTGCAAGCTCATTGAAGCTGCAGACGAATTTTACGGAATTATTTTTTGCCAAACAAAAGCACTTGTTATCGACGTCACTCAGTTTCTTGTGAACAAAGGCTATAAAGTCGATTGCTTACATGGTGATAAAGATCAAAATGCTCGTGAACGCACCATGCAGGCTTTCCGTGATAAGAAAGTCACGATGCTCGTTTGTACAGACGTTGCCTCTCGTGGTCTCGATGTGAAAGACGTTACTCACGTGATTAACTACTCGATTCCAAGAGAACTCGATAGCTATGTTCACCGTATCGGTCGAACTGCTCGTAGCGGTAAATCAGGTGTTGCGATCAGTCTTGTGACTGCAAGCCACCGTGGTTTGATTCCTCGAATTGAAGCTCTCACTAAGAGCAAAATGAAAGAGGGCCGCTTGCCCTCTCGTCGTGAGATTGCAGCTAAAAAACTTTCTAAGATTTTCCCAACTTTTGAAACGCAAGAATTTCATGCACGCGCTGTTGAAATCCTCGATGAGTCTTGGAAGACGGCCATTGCTGGGATGACAGTTGAAGAAGTTGCGGGTCGCTTCATGACGATGATGTTCCCTGATATTTTTAATGATCAGAGAAATCCTCAGACTGAATTCAAAGACAGTCGTCCAGAGCAAAGAACTGAGCGTCCGCCAAAATCGCGATCACGATTTAGCGAAGGCGCTCGTACACGCGTTTCAAGAGATCCAGATTCTTCTCCGGACCGCCCAAGCCGCCCTCCAGGCCGCTTTGCAGGTGGACAGAGAACAGAGCGACGTGGTGGCGATTACGAACCACGAAAACGCGAGCAAAGACCAAATCGCTTTTCGGCTAAAGGGCCACAAGCCTCAGGCGACAACGATAAAGGTGATGGAATGGCTCCGCCCTGGAAGAAGCCACGTGCTTCTGAGGGATTGCCTTGGATGAAACGAGCGAATCGTACTTAATGAACTGTGCCGCTTGAGCGATTTTTAATGGTTCGCTCCGAAGGAGCAGGAACTGGCTCAGGTGCCGCTACATCGGTAACCCCGTGAACAATAACTGGGACCGGTGGCGGTGCGCTCGATTCACTTCTGGCAATATCGCACAAGCCAAGTCCGCGCGCAGTTAACTCTGCACCAAATTCATTGATATGGCCGGTGTATTCAACCGTCGTGATTCCATTTAGCTGGGACTTGTAGTTTCTCAGTGTCATATGAATGATCCCTGAAGCCTCTTCGGTCCAAATCCCAGTTCTTTCGCTTGGTGGCTTGTATGGTGGAGGATTTTTTCGACACTCACTCCACTTGCAAAGCATCTCATGCATAAAAATATGATACTGATCTTTATTAGGATGGAGGCGAAGGCATCTTGAAATATTATCTGCATTCTGCTCGATGATTGAAACATTAATCGGACTCATCGGCTGGTTTGAGCAAAAACTCGCATTGGCTGCACGAAGATCAATGAGACCGAATGCGACCCCTCCACATTCTACTGTTTGCAACATCATGCCAAGATCGCAGCCTGGAGCGCACTGGCGATCTGCACTTCCGTAGACATCTCGCCAATTTGCTGAGGTATCCGTGGCGGAAGTGTATTTTTTCTTTTTCTTCTTTTTCTTAACTGGATCTGCCGACGGCTTTTCTGCTCCCCAAGTATCGGCAAGCGCCCGCTGACCCACAAAAGTCATGAAAAGAGCCGCACAAATGAAAAGCAAATGAAAGTTTCGAATCATATAAATATTGTGCACGCCAAGCCTAAATTTGTCGATGTCTAAGCGTATTCCCCTCCTTAAGTAGACTAAAGCCAGCTAAGCCAAGTATTCGGCAAGTGTTCCAAAACGAAAGTCTTTGCTCTTTGAGTAAAGATTTTAAATTGTATTTTTATTGTGGAAAAATTCTCACTACTTAGGTAGAACTTGCCTCCTTACCGGGGGACTTCATGCGCACTCAGATTCTCATGTCACTAGTTCTTGTTTCTCAGCTTTTCGGCTCGACAAAGGTCTTTGCGCAGGATTCAACTGCTGCAACGACAGCGACTTCTGTTGGACCGGACAATGCGATGAGTTCAATCTCATCTTCAGTTCCAAAGCCATCAAGTCTGAGTCCAATTAAACTCAAGGCAAATTTGGATGTGCTCGAAGTGGGTCGCGAGTTTGACGATAAATATCTTCAATCTGCTGGCAGCTTAACAGTTGTGACTCCACACTTTGATGCGATCTACAATGATTGGTTAGCACTTGATCTTGAAATAAGCGGTATCTTCGTTGCGGGTAATACTAAAAATCTTTACACGGACGAAGGTAAAGGCACGAATATTGTTATTCTCGATGATATCGGCGTGAGCTTAAAACCGACTAAACAAGTTGAAATTCGCGCAGGAGCCCTTACTACAAAAATCAATCCAATCTTGTCAATCATGTCTGAAAATTGTTTTGTCGGAACAACTCAAAAGTATGTTTTCACAAGCGCATCTGAAAACGTGAAGATTACAGCCGCTGCGAACGAAGCGATTCCTTCAGCTGGTACTGTGACTCCAGGCCTTGTTGATGACGCGAAAAACGCTTACTTCTTAACGGGTACCCTCATGGGCGAAGTGAATGTCACAAGCATGAGTACAAAACTCAAAGTGGCTTCAACTGCTTTTCAATTTGGAAATCTTTCAAGCAACGTCGCTTCAGATAGCCGACTCATTGGTAACTCGCCTGAGTCTTTTGATGGAATCGGCGACACTTCACGTTTTAACATTGGCTTCGGTGGCTTTGAAACGGCTTTGTCGATCAAAACCGAATGGACTAAAACTGTCAGCACAGAATTAGTCGGATCCACAATCGTCAATCAACAGGCCCCAAGCGATCGTAATAACGGTGCACAGGCTTTTGTGAATCTCAAAAAGAAATTCGATAAATTTAACCTGGTACCTTCTTTTGGAATGTTCAATATGGCTGCCGATGTCACTCCAGCGACATATACAATTTTGCCAAATCGTTTTCATAATCGAAAAGGCTATACGGCTGAGATCGATATTCAGTTGGATCAACAAAAGCTCGTGTTCTTCGGAAGCTACACGCGCGCAAATGTTCTCGAACAAAGTGTTTATTTAGCAGATCGCAATATATTCAATCTCGGTTTGGAGGCAAAATATGACTTCTTATAATTTCAAAATCAAAACTGCTCTAGTTGCAAGTCTGCTTTTAGGCCTCACAGCCTGTATGAATCGAGATCCGCACGTTACCGAAAACGGTGCGACGTTTTACGTTGATGATATTACGCCGACAGTTGCCTCTTATTCTGTAAATAAGAATGATGACGTCAGTCAAAAATTCATCAACATGAAAGCCTGCTTTAAAGACAATGCTCAAAAATCAATTATCATGAATGTGCCTTTTGCGATTTACGCGGATAACGTGGAACTTATTCACATGAATTACGACGTCACTCCTCCAACCCGACTACAGTACAAAACAGACCGTGACGGTTGCATTACATGGCAAGAACTTTTTGAATTCAATCCAAAAGCCAGTGATCAACAGGTTTTACTAAATCGAACTTTCAAAGCACTTAGCGGCCACGAAGGCTCTGTTGATGCAAAGCTTGCGTACAACCCTTATCATGATGAAATTAAGTATTTGAAGCTGGGCTTTGCAGGGCAAGCTGTAGAAAAAGGAAACGTCACCTATAGTTTAGGTGCTAAGTTTGAACGCGTGAACACTTTGAGTGGTGGCAACATCTCAACTCAAGTCGACGTGAGCGGAAAGTTAACTTCTGCCGAATTAGTTCCTCTTTCTATCAAGAGCATTGGCCTTACTTATCTCAATCGCGATTTTGATAATTACCAAATTAGTCCGACTTTGGGCTTAACAATTGCTCACGACTATCAAGTCGTCTTTGGAATGTATGCGATTCGCAAAACTTTTGATCACGGAACATTTTTTGAGCCAATTAACGCTGGTAACTTTCGTTTTCACATCTTGATTATGAAAGATGGTTTCAATTCGACAAAAATGAGTCCAGACGAAGCGCCTAAGAACGTTGTTGGCTCAACGACATTTGATGCTGTCGGTAGCGGTGGAGACTTCCGATCGCTGGTTATCTTTCGGTTTGATAATATTGCTTCACTTGCAAGTCGTTTAACGATTGTTGTGACAGCTGAATCTATTGATCAAAAAGATACCTTTAAAACTTCAACTTTTGAAGGCCTCATGTATCCGGTTGCCGGCTACATTGGCCAAGGACTGACACTGTTTCCATCAAAACTTGATGGGATGAAATTGACTCAAAGATATGAAGGCTTAAGAGAAGAAAGCTTCAAAGCAAAAGGTCTTGATCTTTTACTTCAACAAGCAAACTTCAAAGCTGTGACTCCTGCAACTACCAATCTCCACGCAGTGACTGGATATAACTTTGCTTCTGTCTTAAAAAGCAAAACTTTACCATCTTCAACGGATCCAATTTTTGCTCAAGCTTTATGTTTTGCTTATTTTAATGCAAGCATGACAGATGGCCTTACGAATGCGTTTGAAACATGTAAGCGCAATGCTGTGAGCCCAACTCCTGACAAAATGATGACTGTTCTCTATCGTGACTTTGTTGAAAAAGTGGATGATCCAAAGCCAACTGCTTCTGGTTTGCCGCTCCCTGAAACCTTGAGCGTTTCAAGCGGTCTCAACTTCTCAGATAGCAATACTCAGGAGCAGGCCTCAACGACTAAGAATGATAAATCAGCCTACAGTGGACTTGGCGCCGAATTCAACTTATTTGGATTGATCGAAAAAATTCCGGTTGTTGGAGTAATTGTAAAGGCTTTAAATCTTTTCAACTTCAGCGCAAACACCGGTATGAAAGTCTCTTTCAATAAAGAATGGTACTACTCGACAGGAGCAACACAAGATCAATCACAGACAGCTACAGTTGGTGTTTCAAAAGCTCTTAGCATTTACGCAGAGGGTTTCAAATTTAAATTGAAAGTGACAACTCGTTCTTGTCTGTTGATCGTTCCTACGGCTGAACTTCTTAAATTGATGAGCGGCCCAGCACCTGAAGGAAAAGTCGTTTGTAATGATCAAGCTGAGAGTGGCGTACGTGAAGAAACCTATTGGTTCTTAAATGAAACGACTGGCGGCGCGACACCACTCAGTGATGGCATGTCTCAAGCTGACAATCCAATGCGTATGTTTATTCGTGGTCAAAAATCTTACTCGTTGTTTTCGCACCTTCTTTTGCAAAGCAAAATGGACGTGAAGTTACAAAAAATGAGTATCGAGACTCGTGCCGATTGGATCAGGGATCAGTTGAACGAATATATCACTCAGGAGTTCCCAGGCATGTATGACCCGACTCCAGAGGCAACCGCGGACGCATTACCTGTTGAAAAGGCACCACCTATGGGAACACCTTCTACAAATGGCCGTCGTGTAGGAACCTGGCGAGACCTTTTGAATCCGCAAAAAGCCAGATAAGTTATTTTGGAATGGACCCCCTTGCTTAGATTCGCTAAGCTCGGGGCCATGAAAATCTCAAGCATCAAGCCGCTCAAAGGCGTAGCCAAAATTCCCGGTGATAAGTCGATTTCACACCGGGCTTTGATGTTTGGGGCCATTGCAGAGGGCGACACTCGCATTCAAAATCTTTTGCAGAGTGGAGATGTTCTCTCCACCAAAAAGTGCCTTGAGCAAATGGGCGTGAAAATCACTGAAAGCAAAAATGAATTTGTTGTGCAGGGTCGTGGGCTTTACTCTTTTCAAGACCCTTCTCATATTCTTGATTGCGAAAACTCTGGAACCAGTATGCGTCTTCTCATGGGCCTCATCTCAGGACAAAATCGAACGGCAACGCTCACTGGAGATGGAAGTCTTCTCAAAAGACCCATGAAACGCATAGCGGAACCCCTCAGACAAATGGGCGCGAACATCGAGCTCGCTCATTCTGAGTTTGCCCCGATTCAAATGACTAAAAGATCTACTTCTAAATTGAAAGCTCTTGAATATGATCTCAAAATCGAAAGTGCACAACTTAAGAGTGCCCTCCTACTTGCTGGCCTCTATGCTGATGGCGTGACAAGCCTCACTGGCAAAATCCATAGCCGTGACCACAGCGAAAGAATGCTCAGAGAATTTGGCGTTCAAGTTCGCTCGACACCATTGCAAATCCAAATTGAACCGGGTCAGAAATTAAAAGCGACGTCCGTGTGTGTTCCGGGAGATCCCTCATCCGCGGCATTTTGGATTGCGGCGGCGACTCTTGTCCCCAACTCAGAAATTGAAATTCAAAATGTTTCACTCAATCCCACTCGCAACGGTTTCTTACAAATTTTGAAACGCATGGGCGCACAAATAGAAATTTACGAAACCAAAAATTTAAGCGAGCCCAGCGGCACACTCAGCGTGCGTTCAGCGCAACTAAAAGCCTGTGAGATTTCAGAAAATGAAATCGCAACACTCATCGATGAAATTACACTCCTTGCGGTGGTTGCGACTCAAGCCATCGGTGTCACACATATTCGAGGAGCTCGGGAGCTCAGAGTAAAAGAAAGCGACCGTATTGAAGCTGTCGCTCTAAACCTTCGAAAAATGGGAGCAAGCATTGAGGTTTTCGAAGATGGATTCTCGATCGAAGGCCCCCAGAAGCTTAAGGCCGCAAAGATTGACAGCTTCTCAGATCACCGAATCGCAATGAGTTTTTCAATTGCGGCTCTTGTGGCAAATGGCGAAACAGAGATTACTGACATAGATTCTGTTGGCATTTCATATCCCGAGTTTTATCACGTCTTGGCGAAACTCCAAAGGGGGGCAAGTCTATGAAGCTTCGTTTTCTAACTGCCGGCGAATCTCACGGTAAAGCTCTTGTCGGTATTCTGGAAGGTCTTCCAGCTGGCCTTGAGATCAATTCAGAATACATTCAAAAACACATGAAGAGACGTAAACTCGGATACGGCCGAGGAAGTCGCCAAAAAATGGAAGACGACCTTGTCCAAATTCTTTCCGGCATCAGACACGGAAAAACTCTCGCCAGCCCAGTTTCCCTTCTCGTTGAAAATAGAGATTGGAAGAATTGGTCTGATATCATGCAAGCCGAAAGTTTTGATGGAGAAGTTAAACGTCCTGTCGAAGTTCCGAGGCCGGGGCATGCCGATTATATTGGAGCTGTGAAATATCAGTTCGATGACATGAGAAATGTTTTAGAGCGCGCCAGCGCGCGCGAGACAAGCATGAGAGTTGCTCTCGGCACTCTCGCTCGAAAACTTCTTGAAGAGGTTGGAATACACATCACCAGTCGAGTCACTGGCCTTGGCCACGTAAAAGACTCAAGTATTCCAAGCCTCGGCATTGCAGAGATTGCCCAAATAACCGATTCGCATGCTTCAAGAGCATTTGATGCCGAATGTGACAAAAAGATGTGTGCACTCGTCGACGAAGCAAAAGCAAAAGGCGAAACACTTGGTGGAGTTTTTGAAGTCTTAGCTGAAGGAGTGCCTATCGGGCTTGGAAGTTACGTTCAATGGGACCGCAGAATCGAAGCCGAAATCGGAAAAGCATTTCTTAGTCTCAACGCCGTCAAAGGAGTTGAGATTGGTTTAGGCTTTGAACTCGCCAAATCTTTTGGATCAGAGGCCCATGACGAATTTGAACCCTCTTCTCAACCCAAACATCTTAAATACAAAACGAATCGCTCAGGTGGAATCGACGGCGGCATGACCAGTTCACAGCCCTTGGTGATTCGAGCTGCGATGAAGCCTCTTTCAACTCTTATGAAGCCTCTCGATTCAGTCAAGCTCTCGACTAACGAGGTCGCACCGGCTCATGTCGAACGTTCAGATGTAACGGCAGTTGCATCCGCTGCAGTCATTGGAGAGTCCCTTCTGTGCCTCGTTTTAGCAGATGCGATCTTGGATAAGTTCGGCGGAGACTCGATGACCGAACTCAAATCTCGAGTGACAGCATGGAGAGACCAATAATTCATTCAAAAGTTATTTTTAAAAATGACCTTAAAGACCTTGTTCTCGACCCGAGTTCAAGTTTTTTAATATACGATTGCGACTTGCTGAAGCACTCACCGCAATTTAAAAGCTGGCAAAAAAAATTTCGCTTTCAATATTCTGTAAAAGCTGGCGAAGACCTTAAGGATCTTAAATATTTTGAATCTCACTTGAAGTCGATTCTAAAGATCAGCAAAGGTCTTGATACACGCCGAATGTCCTTTGTAATTATCGGCGGAGGCAGCGTCGGCGATTTTGGTGGATTTGTCTCAAGTATCTTCAAGCGAGGTGTCGCCCTCATTCATGTTCCAAGCACCTGGCTTGCCGCGATTGACTCGTCACATGGAGGCAAAACAGCTCTCAACATCGATAAGGCTAAAAATCAAATTGGCAGCTTCTATTCAGCTGAAAAAATCTATATCGTCAAACAACTCTTAAAGACTCAAGCCGAGGCACGCGCACACGAAGCTTTCGGCGAGCTGATCAAAATTGCACTCATTGATGGCGGAACCTGGATCAAAAATCTAGCTTCAAACTATGCCTCTGACAAAGCCCTTACGGGAAATTTAAAATCAGCTATCCAAGCAAAATACAAGATAGTCAAAAAAGATCCATTTGAAAAATCAGGCACTAGACAACTTCTAAATTTAGGTCATACGTGGGGTCACGTTTTAGAGAGCTCATTAGGCCTGCCCCATGGAACTGCCGTCTCAATGGGTTTGTATTTTTCAGTTGAATGGTCGCTGCGACGAGGCCTTCTCACACCCAGAGAATATTTGCATATCCAATCTTTTCTTGAATGTCTTGAAACCGAGAAAGTTCCGAAGCTCAATTCGCAAAGAGTTTACGACCTCTTGCTTCAAGATAAGAAGAGCGAAGGCAAAGCAAATCTTAGTTTTATTTTTCTAAAGGGTATCGGCAAACCAATAAGATTAAGAGTCAGCGTGCAAGAGGTATTAAACGAGGCCAAACGCCAAGGTTGGTTAAATTTATGAAACTTGCGATCATTGGTCATCGCGGAGTCGGCAAATCAAGTCTTGCGGAGAGGCTCAAAGTCTATTTTCAAAATCGTAAAGTTTTGATTCAAGACCTCGATGACGAAATCGTTCGTCGTCAAAAAAAATCAATAGATGAAATTTTTGATGAACACGGCGAAGCATACTTTCGAAACCTTGAACGCACCTACTTTCACGATTTGAGACTTGAGTTTGACGAAAGAACCTACAAAGGGCAAGTCATCATAACCGGAGCCGGATTTGAGCCAAACGATCGATTTGACTTTCGATTCTTGTGGATTCAAAGACCTACCGATTCTACGGGCCGTATTTTCTTAGATCGTCCCCGCCTCGACATTTCACAATCACCTCTAGCTGAATACATGGCCCGATATAAAGAGCGAGAGATCAAATTTTCCAATCTAGCCGACAAGGTTCTCATTCTGGGCGAAGGCTTTGATTTCACAAACGACGCTGAAGAAAAATACTTCACTCTGCAGATCCGCAAGCTTGGCGGCGCCTTCACCGTTTTCAATCAGCATTTTCGAAATCTCGGCAGCATGCTCAATTGGGGAATTGATTTCTTTGAACTCAGAGACGACTTGTTAACAAGTGATGAAATGAAACAAGCCGTTGAGTTGATTCCAAAACAAAATATTTTAATTAGCTTTCGTGAACCAAAGCGCTTTTCGGAAAGCAGACTCCTTGTTGAGAAGCATTCACTTAAGTTTGATTGGCCCTTAGAATATGCAAAATGTGAATGGGCCACGCCGCACATTGTCTCTTTACATGAAAAAAATTTGGATTTGGCACTTGAAAAAATATCAGAGGCCGAAAAGACATTTCCGCATTCTCAA
>JAYUEB010000457.1:0-4583 GCA_043739525.1 Bdellovibrionales bacterium | reverse complement strand
AGAGTTTCTAATGTCTGCATCGCCGCCCCTACACGGACTTCCGCGCGATCTGAAACTCCTGCGGCGGCAATATTTTTACGGGCGACTTCGGCATGATGTGGATCGATTTCAAGGCTAATGAGACGACCGCCCTTTGGCAAAGCTTGCGCCATCCAAACGCTGCTATAACCGCCAAGAGTTCCGACCTCAAGAATTTTGCGAGCGTCCTGCATACGAACAAACAGCGCAAGCTGTTTTCCCTGCAGAGGCGAGACATCGATTTGAGGTAGGCCAGCGTCTCTGTTGGCTTTCAAAATCGACTGAAAAATTTGATTATTTTGAATGAGATTTTCTTCAAAGTAGTGATCGACTGCAGTCCACTCGTTCATTTTACACCTCGTTTAAACGAGGCACAGATTAACGGAGGAGACTCACGATTTCAACAAACATACAAAACATGACGAATCCAACCAAGAAAGTTAGACCCAATTTGCGAGCGACATAAGGGCGGGCTACTGCTTGAGACTTCATAAATCCTCCAACGTACTGCGTGTGAACCAACACAATACCTATCGGCAACCTAGACTTAAGCTTTAAGTGGAAAATGACCCCAGCTCAAATATGGCCATCATATTGAAAATTCTCGTATTGCGAAAAATCGAAGCACCTGTTAATTTGCATCCCGAGCTTGAGCAGACGATTGCTCTCATAATGAGACTCCTTAAAAAAGTCTCAATTTGGGAGAGGAAAGTCCGGACTCCATAAGGCAGCTGAGGGCTTAACGAGCCTCCACCGTAAGGTGCGGAACAGTGGAACAGAGAGAATGTCAGGGCATTGATCCTTCTTTCGGGAACGGGAGATTGAAGAGGAGCCGCTGGAGTGAAAACAGCCAAACTCTCAGTGGAGCAAGATCAAATAGGAAAGCAGTCTGAGCCCTTAAAAGCTTAGGCAAGTGTCGCCTGCACTGACTTTCGGGTAAGATCGCTTCAGCCAAATAGTAATATTTGGCGCAGACGAATAATCGTCTCCGGGGGAATCGTCGAATCCCCCTCAGACAGAATCCGGCTTATCGTTCAAACTTGTACGACATTTTGGGCGCTTCAACGAGAGTTGAGGCGCCCTTCTTTTTTACTATTAATCGCTATACCAAACACGCTCAATCGTTTTGGTATGAGGGTCCCAGTAGAAGATCGATGCGGCCGACTCACACTCTGTATACCAGAGATAGTCGTTTACGAATTGAATCTCCTTAGGACCCTTTTCATCGCAGAGTTCAGCGTTTCCGCGGCTGCAGGCATCTTGAATCGATGTGCCGTGTTGGCCTAAAGAGATCGACATATTATTTAAAGCTTCGAGATCACCAATTTCATCTAAAATGATCGGCTCATATTTTTTAGAAGAAAGCCATATATAGAGAAATTCTTGGCCACCGTCTTTTTTGCGAATGATTTTCGCGACGTCTTTGATTCCGTCCCCGTCAAAGTCAGCTTCAACAGAAGTTCGACCGCCCTTAGCTTGAAAGGCCTTGCAGGTACTTTTATTTTGATGAGCACTTTCCTCAAAACCTGCCGGCATGAGATGCAGAGGGCCCGCGTCCTTATTTTTAAGAAGCGACTGGCAACCCGTTAGAAAACTCATAAGAAGAAAGGAAAACAGAATGAGTCTCAAAATAAAAATTCCTCAAAAAAAAAAGGGACTTTGAAAGTCCCTTTAAAAGATCTATTCGAATATGAGGCTAAAATTATTCTTGGCCATTGGCAACAAGTCTTGGAAAGAAGAATCCAGAGACTTTTTGCTGAGCTTGAGCCTCAAGTTGTTGAACGGCAGTTGGAAACCATTTTGTGTATGCCAGAATATTTGTGTAGATCACTCCGTTTGTGCAAAATTGATCTGTCCCGCGCGAAGTCACACCAAAAAGCATCATTTGACCATTAACCTGAACATAAGCTGGGCCGCCTGAATCACCATGGCAAGCACCCTTCTGACCCTGAAATTCATCAAGCATCACTTCAGATGCGCTGAACGTTGCGTTCGTAATTCGAGTTACAACACTGCGAAGAACTCCGGCGCCATTGTCATCTTTGCTGTTTGGATCTGGATGGCCAACTGTAATGCCGTAACCAGCGATCAAAACGTTTACTCCGTTTTGCAATGCAGATGCATCCGTCAGTAATGAAACTTTCGCAAATCCCGCTGGAGGAGGAGCTGCAAGTCTCACAATTGCGATATCGCCTGTGTTTTGAGCTTTATTTTGATTTGCTGCCCAGCCTGGAGACTGAAGTGCTCCTAATACTGTGCCGACCGCAGCGATACTTGCTTTGTTTGTGATGTCTGTACCGTAAACCACTCTCAAATTGCTCGTTTGCCCTGGGCGAACGCAATGAGCTGCTGTAATTAAATATTTGTCACTTACAATCGAAGCGGTGCAAAGAGCTTTTTGTTGAACATCGTAAAGAGCTACTACGCCATGTGCGAGTGCATTTGAAGCAGCGACTTGTTGTCCGCCAATAATGCCGTCCGCGATACCTTTTGATAAACCTGAACCATGATATTGGCCGCACGCCATAAGTGATGCTGACGCTGCAAGAAGAACGATCACAGAACGTAGACTGAGACTTATTTCCATTAAATACCCCCCCTGAAATTTTCTAACTATTTTTTAACTATTCGCTCGCATTTCGTCTCTGGCTGGCTCGTCAGTCGTTAATTGGTCGCGAATAATTCCCCAAATTATTCAGATTCACCCTTGAATCCGATGAAAGTTTTTCATCCGGATCTGCAATAAATACAAATCAATAATTTCTTAGAGATCCATAAGACGAACTAATGTGGATGACAGTTTATTTAAGCTTTATGCTTATACTTCGAAGGTGAAGGCTATAGCCCTAAGATAGCTGAGATGAGAGCTCAGAGCCGCACTGGAACGCGGCTCGCCAATTTATGTCTTGCTTGTTTTTTGCGCGAATACCACAAGCTCTTGACCGACTCTTGAATAATTTTCTTCGCGCCATCGAGTCCAATACAGCAGACGAAAATATTTTTCGAGGCGTTTTTTGATTTCCCATTCGCTGCCGCCGAAAGGTGGCCCTTGACGTTTATCAACTGCGAAAAAAACTCCGAGCATATGCCCTTGAGGTGCAAGTAAACGATTCCAAATTTTCACAAGCTGAGATCTCTTAAGTGGATCCACGGCACAATAGCAAGTGTGTTCAAAAACCAAATCGAAACTTTCATCAAGACTCGCTGGTAAATGGAAAATATCGCATTCAATAAACTTAAGTCTTTCAAGTTGAGAAAACTTAAGACGAGCGCGCGCAATCGCTTCTCCGCTAAAATCAATTGCAGTTACAAAATGACCGAGGCTTGCAAGATAAGCCGCGTCTTCACAAGTACCCGCACCTAGAACTGCGATACGTTGAGAAGAAAGTTTCAGCTGCGGCATAATAGATTTAAGTGCTTGAGCAGGACCTTCTTGATCCCATTTCGTTTCTTTATCTTGATAACGTTTCGTCCAATAGGTTGGGCTCTGGACATTTTGGTTGAGCTGAAACATTGGTGAAATTGTGTAGGTTTTGCCTTTGAGTGTGACCGATTCATCATCGTAACTATCGGCGCGATTAAAAAATTCAGCTTGAGCAGCTCGTGAAAAGACAAAAGGAATTTGTGCGTCTGTGCGACCGTGAAAACGATCCCATTCGTCTGAGCAGAGAGTGTCGAACTTGAACTCGGCACTCAAACCATAAGGCAACTGAATTTTACCCGATTTTGCATCCGTCACTTCGACGTTTTTAGCAACCAATGGCTCATCAAAATATTCGACAATATAATTTTCGCCCATCGCTTTCGTAACCGCGCGGCCTTCTTTGTCCATTGAAATGCCTTTGATGATCTCTTTGCCGACTTTCTCGTCGGTCACTCGTACGCCACCAAGAGCTGGAAAACCCTGATCATCAATGTTTAAAAATTTGATCGCCCCTGGACTCGAATTTTTTATAACTTCATTCATTCTTTTTATTTTCTTCTGATTTTTGAATTGTTTTGTTTTTCGAGATGTCGTCGCCAACATCTTGAGTGTGAATAATCGCACCGTTTTTAAAATTAATTTCGTCTGAAACCGAATCTGGGGTTTGAACCAACCAGCTCTCGCCTTCGTCTTGCGAGCGAAGTTGAGCAACTCCTGTCATCAGCTGAGTCGAGGTATCTCCGCCTGAAGTGGGCTCTTCAATTTCATATTTGAAGTGCGCGCGCATATATTTATTTTCTTCAATCACTTCTGTAAAAAGCTGTAAGAAATGAACATCCGTGACATTTGGCCGTTTTGCTTTGACTGCATCAACAATCATCTTTGCAAAGTTAGCTTCGGCACGCGCATTGTCTTCAACATTGTAGTTCGACTCTGCGTTCGCAATGTACCAACTACCTGACATCAGGACGAGAAAAAAAAGAGTCCATACATACTTCATCTCTAACCTCTTAGAGCCTCTTTAAGGCAACATGCGTAACTGCTGGCTCGCTTCAAGTTTCACTTTATTAGCCCATTTTGAGTAAATAATTTGAACTATCTCCGTATATTAAATACTCTAGCACGTATTCGGCAAATCATT
>JAYUEB010000456.1:0-4612 GCA_043739525.1 Bdellovibrionales bacterium | reverse complement strand
ATCGCTCACAGCTTCAAAGAACTCATGCGAAGAGATGATTGTGTTTGATTGAAAGCTATCACCGCCAACAGCACAACCAAAAGAACAGCCACCAGAAGAAAGATCTGGCATCACACCGTAGAATACGCTTCCGAATTTAGAAGAAGCATAACCATTGTGATAAGCACAAAATGTTGAGCAAGAAGTTTGACCTTCGATAGAGATCGAAACGCCCGCTGGAAAATACACCATATAAAGAGAATTTTCATCTGGAGCTGGTAGAACTTTATTGGTAATTTGATTTTCAAGCTCAGCTTGGATGTCTTTATCATCTAAACTTGTGTTGGTATTTGCTGGAGTGATCAGATAGTCACCACCATAAGTACCGCGACCGATACTTTGATTTGTTCCCTTACGTCCATCAACAGCTGTGATGTTGGTATTGTATTCAGTCAACCAATCCATGTGAGTGCTGTTTGCAACTGCTTTATAAAAACCACCGATTCCTTTTTGAACGCCGGCGTCAACTGAAGCCCCCCAATATACCGCGTAAACTTTGACATTCGAAATGACCGGGCCACCGTAGTAGTTGAGTGCCGGAGCATCAGCTACTAGTTTTGGCATTGGACGATTCACCAAAGTTGTAAATTGCGTTTTGTAGAACATTCCACCTGCGAAAGCTGGTGATGCAAGCAATAGAGCCACTGCAGTGTTAATAAATAACTTCATTATTCCCCCCCTGGAATTTTATTACTAAATGATCAGTTCCCTGATTTTTTTTGTCGTAGGTGAAATTATACGTTCGTAAGTTTCAAGAATTGAAGCAAATTGTTCAAAAAGGTCCATGATATATTTTTATGGAAGGCAGAAGTTATTTCGCCATGTACACTTAAACGAAAATTTGTTACATACGCACAATATGAAAAAACTCATTGTCTCTAAATTTGGTGGTACTTCGATGGGCGATGCTTCTTGCATGCTGCGAAGTGCGAAAGTCGCTGTCAGTCAAAATTCTTTTGTGGTCGTCGTTTCGGCAGTTTCAGGAGTGACAAATAAGTTAATAGAACTCTCCAAGCTCGCGCAATTTAAAACTTGGCCCGAAACTGAGAGTCTGTGGCTTCAAATCAAAAGCACTCATGAAAAAATCGCCGAGGATCTCAAACTCGAACAAAAATCGCGAGACGAACTAGGTACCCTCCTAGATGAGTTAAATTCTATTGCAAAAGGCATTCATCTTCTCAAGGATTGTTCTCTTAAGGCGATGGACACGCTTTTAGGCCTTGGTGAACGCATGTCATCTGTCCTCTTTGTAAAGGCTCTTCAAACCGCGATCGATGAGTCGTCTCAAAATGAGAAAAAGCGAGCCACGCTGTTGGATGCACGCACAATTCTTAAAACGGATGATAATTTTGGAAAAGCAAAACCACTGACGCCAAAAATTATTGAGCTTGCAAAAAAGCACCTGCCTGCGAGCCTTGTCTCAACTCAAGTTTTTGTCACACAAGGTTTTATTGGATCTACTGAAGACGGCAGCAGCACAACTCTTGGTAGAGGCGGTAGCGACTATTCGGCTGCCATTTTTGCAGAGGCCATATCTGCCGATATTTTGGAGATTTGGACAGACGTCGCAGGTATTGCAACGACTGATCCACGACTTTGCAAAGAAGCTCGCATGATTCCTGAAATTTCGTTTCAAGAAGCATCTGAACTGGCTACTTTTGGCGCCAAAGTTTTACATCCTTCCACCCTCGTGCCCGCTATTCGAAAAAATATTCCAGTATTAGTGGCCTCTAGTTTTAACCCTGAGCTCAGCGGCACTTGGATTCGCGCAAGCGTTTCAGACCAACCTCTTGTGCGCGCAATGGCCATTCGTAAGCAACAGGTACTCGTCACTCTTTCAACACCCGAAATGCTTCAAGCCCCCGGCTTTTTGTATCAGATCTTTAAGGTCTTCAATGATCATAAGGTATCAATTGATGCCATTACGACTTCTGAGATTAGCGTTTCTATGACCCTTGATAATTCAGCGCTCCTGAATAAAAAACTCGTGCATGAACTTTCACAATTTGCTGAAGTTCAAATCGAAGAAAACTTGTGCCTGGTTTCAGTCATCGGCAACAACATCAATCATACCCCCGGCCTCGCAAAGAAAATTTTTGACGCGGTCGCGGATATCAATGTTCGCATGATATGCTTGGGTGCAAGTAAACATAATTTTTGTTTTCTTGTGGATGAAGCTCAAGGAGCAAATGCCATTCAGAAATTACACAAGGTTTTCGTTCAGTAGGAGCTCTTTCAGGGCCTGGCAAGCTGATACCTGATATCTGATACCTGATATCTGATATCCGAAACTGGCAAACTGGTCACTGGCTGAAATCCGCAAACCGAGACTGCGACTGTAGGACCGCGAACCGCTGACCGATGCCTGAAGACTGATCCCCGCGCTTTACTTTTTAAACAAGGCTAAGAATTTCTCGTAGCCTTCTTCTGACAATTTTTCCTTAGGAATAAATCGAATAGACGCAGAGTTAATGCAATATCGAAGCCCTGTCGGATCCGGCCCATCATCAAAGACGTGCCCGAGATGTGAGTCTGCAAATTTACTTCGAACCTCTGTTCGTGGCATAAACATTTTACGATCTTCGCGATTTGCAATAAGATCCTGCTCAAGGGGCTTGGTAAAACTTGGCCAGCCACAACCTGAGTCGAACTTATCGAGAGAGCTAAACAGTGGCTCTCCCGAAACGATGTCGACGTAAATTCCTTCCTTCTTATGATCCCAAAATTCGTTTTGAAAAGGGCGCTCAGTCGCCTCATGCTGAGTCACTTCAAATTGAAGTGGACTCAAGCTCTGCTTAAGCTCTTCAGGAGAGGCTTTATTAAATTTCTTAGGATCCCAGGTCATCTTAGAAACCAGCACTCAATTTAAAGTTAAATGCGTTTGTTCCGAAAGTTCGTAAGTATTCGGCGCCCAAATTGATGATAAGAAGTTTAAAGTTAACACCCACAAGGATGCGCGCAGATGAAGGTGTCACGTTAGTCGATTGAGCCGAAGTATAGGATGGAGCAAAGATGCTTGATGCCGTTCCGGTGACTCCTAAGTTCCCATTCGCCGATGCATAGCCCAAGCCCACATAGGGTTCAAAAAAGATCAAATCTTTACCAGCCATTAAATCGACTGCCATGACGGTGTCGTCAAAATTAATCGTCGCGTTTCCGCCGCTTATGACCTCTGTAAAATCTAAACTTGTCTTTGTATAAGAGCCTTTTACAGAAAGACTGATTGGGAAATCGATTATTTTATATTGAACAGCACCGCCGTACTTTTGAAGATTCACACCATTGGCGGTATATTTTGGAAGTAGTACCACCTCAAAACTCAAACCCATCGGAATTGAAATGGCCCCTAATAATCCTGCGCTTGGCATCATCGGAACGCTCGCGTTTGGATCGGTTTTTTGAGCAACACTATTTACATTGGGAGTCGACGTGAGCCCACCAACAACACCAACTTCAAAACCGAAGATGCTGCCGCGACCACTCGCTCCAGACACAGAAGTATAAGATGAAAGCGCAGAGAAATCGTTCATAACCGAAGTGACATCACTCGAACTCAAATTGCTGAAATTGGGACTCGACGCAAATACATTTGCACAAGTCAAAATAATGATCGCTAAGAAACCAAGTTGTTTTTTCATTTCACATCTCCTGTTGGGTCAAAGGCTAATACAAATTAAAGCTTACGAACATCATTTTCTTCATCAAAAATCGTAGCTCACAATAATAATCGTCGAATCATCGTTCGCAGGTACAGATCTTAAGTTACTATAACCAACACCTAGGCGCCAATCACCAATGTCATCGAAGATTTCGACTTTAGATGCCCACGAATTGCTGTGGTCAGTCGCAATGATTGAGTAGTCTTGATTCAAAAGAAGCTCCCAAGAATCAAAAAAGTAAAAAGTGAGAGACAGAGCCGCTTCAAAACTTGCAAAGCTTGCAGCCGAACTTTGAAGTCCAATTGAGCCCGGAGCTAAGCGTTTCGAGTTAATGTAGTTTAAGAACGTATTCACATCCGTATTATACTTATAGTAAGTCGCGCTGGGACGAACAGTCAGCCATTCAAAATATTTAATCGGAACCTCAAGCAACAACGAAGTCTGAATAATCTCATTCACACCTGTTGTAGGTTTGGCTTTACCCAATTTTGTTTTTGGCGGCTGTGTTGCCGTGAAAGCTTCGACGTAGCGACTACTTGCTGCCGTAATCTTTGCTCCAATCGATCGCTTAAAATCACTCTCGTCATCATTTGTCTTCACTTTATTTTTATCTATAGATGCACCTTCTTGAAAGGTATAGCCCGCATAAATGCTCGGTCCGAGAGAAATCAGATTCTCATTTGGTGTTGCGGAGTAAGAATACCCGCCCCCAACTTCAAAATGAATTTTCGATTCGTACCCAAAAAGACTTGAAAAAGCATTTGTGACATCGGTAAGTGGATTATTATCAACGTCCGTCGATCTAGATCGCGTCTGCGTGAAGCTAAGTGACCACGGGTAACGTTCGGCATCACCCTGAGCTTTCGGATCTTTTTGATCTGCAAAATTGCCGTCAGCTGAAATTGATTCTTCAT
>JAYUEB010000455.1:0-13808 GCA_043739525.1 Bdellovibrionales bacterium | reverse complement strand
TAGAAAAACCTGTTTTGGTCTTTTTTCCAGAGGGTAATTTCATCTTTTCAAATAAAACTTGCGCAAGCTGCTTAGGACTTGCGACATTAAACTCACAGCCAGCAAGCTCTTGAATTTGCTGATCGAGTAGTTTAATTTCTTTAGCTAATTGAACGCTTTCTGATTTCAGTAAATCAAAATCAAGTTTACATCCCACGTTTTCCATTTGTAGCAAAATCGGGATGAGCGGAAGTTCCATTTCGAATAAAACTTTTTCACCGTTTTGCTCTTTTAGTTTTCTTAAGAGTTGTTTCTCAAGCAGAAGATGGGCATCGAAAAACTGCTCGGGACTCGCAAGCTCTGGAAGGGGAGCCCCATAGAGCTTAAACAACTCATTCACATCTTCGATAGGGCCGGCTTTCACTACGTAAGCCGCGAGTTGTTGGTCCCAAATGACCTCTGGATCCGAAATATAAAGATCTTTGCAAAACTGTTTGAGTTCACTGCCCTTCCATTTGAGTTTTTTTGAAGTCAGTAGTTCTCCTAATTGTCGCGGCTCTCCGGCAAGCTCAAAAATGGTTTGCTCGTGAGCCAGGTAAATTCCTCTATCGGTTTTCAAACCCCAAATTTCGGAATGGGGTTTAAGAGCGCGATCTAAATCTGCAATCTCGAGGCGTTTCAAACTGAAATTGGACTGAACACTTTGTTGGGCTCCCGGTGCAAAGTTCTGAATTCCTTCTGGGCGTTTGACAATCGTCACTTCTTTTGGCGCCTCAATCTCAGGAAGCGTTGCTGCTGCTACGACACTTTCGCCTAAAAGAGTTTTAACATAGTTTTTAAAGTCGAGTTCAAGCAGAAGGCTCTTTAAGTTTTCTCTCTCGATTGGTTTTATAGTCAAACTCTCGCGAGACAAATCAAGCGGTATGTCCACAACGATCTCTACAAGCTTTTTGCTCAAATAGGCTTCGTCTTTTGAGGCAATTAATTTCTCACGAATATTTTTATTCGCAATATCATCAAGGTGCGCATAAATATCATCGAGGGATTCAAACTGCGCTAAAAGTTTTTCAGCACCTTTGGGACCAATTCCTGAAACACCTTTTATATTATCGCTTGTATCTCCCACGATTGCTAAATAATCGACAAATTTACTCGGAGGAACTCCCCATTTTTCAATGACACCATTTTCGTCGTAATGAATCTCTTTCATCGTATTGTACAACTTCACATTGGGCTCTACTAGCTGACTAAAATCTTTATCGCCGCTGACAATCTCAACTGCAATATCGTTTCGCACTGCCCACTTTGTGATGGTGCCGATGATGTCATCTGCCTCGTAAAGAGGTTTTTCAAAGCATGGAATCCCCATTGCAAGAGCGATTTTTTTAATATACGGAATTTGAGGAATCAAATCTTCGGGCATCTCGCTACGATTTGCTTTATATCTTGGATCAATTTCTTTTCGAAATGACGGAGTCGGAAGATCATAACAAAAAGCCATATAGTCAGGCTTTTGCTCGCGCATGAGTTTAATCGTCATTGAAAGTAAGCCATAGACCGCATTGGTCGGCATACCTGCCTGATTCGTAAGCGCACGAATCGCGTAGAATGCACGAAAAAACATGGAACTCACATCAACTAAGTAGATTTTTTTCATTTGCAGAGATTCTCTCGAGATAAAGACAAAATCAATTAGGAAAAGCGATGAATCTTAGATCCCGGCGTCATCAGAAAAAACGAATACCAAGTCGCCTTCTCGCACGAGATCCAGCTGATCCCTTGCTTGGCGCTCTATAAATTCAGTTTGGTATGCCTCGTGTATACGATATTCCATTTGCTTGGATTTTGTTTTGGCTTGCTCAATACGGCTTGTAAGTAAAGTTCGGTCGCGCTGCAAGCGCCAAAGTTTAATGAAAGTTCCGTCAAGGAGCAGGCTCGCGAAGACAATTACAAAGCATGTCCAAAAGACTCTTAAAGGGTGAAATAGAAAATCATGTAGTCGCGATAAAAACTCGTTCATGACCTATTTTCACATTCAAAACCAAAAAAATGAATTTAATAGTGAAGTATTTAAAATTTTTGTGCTTTAGGTCCTAGTGTCTCGTCCGGTAGGCTTTTTCATGTTTTTCGATGCATATTTTTGCGCGATTCGAGGCGTGAGGACGCGCAGATAGCCAGCGGCTATCTGAAGGACGATCAACGAAGAATCGTGCAAAAGGATCGAGAAAAAGCATGAAAAAACTACTGGACGAGGCACTAGTTTGATGGGTCTTTTTGGGCAGGTTTTCGATTTGATTTTTGGCGTGAGGGCTTTGCAACAGATGGCTTTTCAGCATTTTCTTCGGCCTGATTCAAAGCGAAGTTTTTGTTGATGCGCTCTTTGATCGTCGTCCACGTGATGCCGCTCGATTTCAAAGCTGGATTCAGCTTTTCATACTCTTGAACAGCCTGAATTTTCTGATTGAGAACGGAATAGACCTTATCTGAATTCACCAACTTTTTAGGAAATATTCCCCGATTTGCAAACAAGGAGGCTTGTTTTAAAAAAGCAATCTGCTGTCTTGCCATAAAAAAATCGCTGTCGTCTCGAATAACTGATGGCTGTTCGGCATTCAAAATCATTTCTATCTTTTTGTCCGCACCTGGCGGGGCAACTTTAAAATTCATCTCTTTTTCACTCTGAATTTGGCTTTTCAAAACTTGCTCTGTGTAACCTAAATTCGCCAGTTTTTCGATTTCACTCGCCTTGACACTCTTTTGAGCTTCTTCGCAAAGCTTCAGGTCAATTACGACCTTCACAAAAAATTGAGACTGATTTTCAACGCGTTTCATAAACTGATCTTCGAGATGCGTCCCTCTAGGAATTAGCGAACATTCATTTGCAAGATCTTCTAGGGCTTGTGCCTCGGCTTTAAACTTTGCGGTTGATTCGTCACTTGAGATCGCAGAACCGACAATGACAAGATTTTGATTTTCATAGTTACGGCCGGCTTGCTCAGTCCACGTTCTATTTCCGATTCCCAAAGAAGAACAAGAACATAAACTGTAACTCGCAAAAGCCCAAAGCAAGATTGGTTTTAATTTTGAATTTCGAATCTGAAAAATCATAGCTTCAACTTATTTCAAAAAAATAACTCTGTCAGGCTCTGCTCGCGAGACAGGTCCTTAGTCTAGGTCCGCATCGATCAAATCTTTAATTTGTAGACTCATCTCATCGGTACGCAAAGCGAGGCCATCTGAGACACCTTGCCGATCCGCCAAATTGCGATTTTGTCCGAGTTTAAATTTTGCTTCGATTGAAGTGGGCTGCAGTTTAAATCCAGCAATTGCATTCATTAAACTTGATTCATCTAAAAGATCGGGAGGAAGCTCGAATTTCCAAGCGTCTGGTCCGTTTCCCTCGTATTTTTGACTGGTTTTTGCTAACAACCCAACGAGATCACGATAATTCTCACCAAACTCAATCCTTCCCTTCACATGGACAACGACGTAATTCCAAGTCGGGACATCACGACCAGATCGGTACCAAGTTGGAGTGATATAAGTGTGGGGTCCGTGAAAAATAATCGTAGCTTCAGGCTTCGCTTTTAAAAAATGAAAGTGCGGATTTCTTTTTGAGAGATGCCCCGTCAAACTCACAAGTTTATCCCCATCAATGATTGGCAAAACGGGAATATGGCTGACATAGATATCATCTTCGGTATCTTTTGAGATGAGAGTTGCAAAGGAGAAGTTTTGAATAATCTCAAAAACCTCTGGTGAGTTTTGATTTCGAAAAGGTTCGGCAATGTACATTAGATTTTGACCTTACCACGTAAAATATCTCGAAACATCACCCAGTCGCCCATGAAACTATAAAAGGGTTGCCGAAAAGATGCCGGTTTATTTTTTTCATAAAAAAAATGCCCAACCCAAGCAAAAGCGTATCCACTGGTAATACCCGCAGCTAGCCAGGCAAAATTGAGCTGTGATGCAAAAGTAAGAATGCAAAAAATTGCAACCCATGAGCCAGCAAAGTGAAGTCGTCGGCACGTGAGATTTCCGTGTTCGCTGAGATAAAAAGGGTAAAATTCATTGAAGGTCGAAAATTTTTGTTGAGCCATGCCTTAAACTATTCAACACTCTCGAGAATTTTCAAGAGAAACTCTTTGGCTTGAGCCGGTGTGTAAAGTTCCTCCGCTCCCTTGCGAAGCTATCTGAGACCTGCTACTGCTTTTGTCAAAAGGTGGTTTCAGGTGAGTTCAAAACAGCCCGTTTTTCATTTTTTCGCTTATATCTCTCGAATGAAATTAATTGATCGCTGGAGCCTGATGCGATGTACTCAACGCGAAAATGTTGGGGAACACAGCCTTCAAGTTGCGATCATCGCCCACGCACTTTGCCTTATTAAAAATAAATATTTTAACGGCAATTTATCCGCTGAAAGAGTTGCTCTTTGCGCGATCTTTCACGATTCGACTGAAGTCATCACCGGAGACTTACCAACTCCAGTCAAATATTACAGCCACGAAATCCGCAAAGCCTATCTCGAAATTGAGAGCCACGCTGCGGATCAATTGGTTCAATTGCTGCCTCCTGATTTTCAAGAGGAATATAAGAATTTGTTGGTCATTCCAAAAGAAGATAAATCCATTCAAATCATTGTGAAAGCTGCAGATTCACTTGCCGCCTACATTAAGTGTCTTGAAGAAGAGGCTGCGGGGAACAATGAATTCAGTCGTGCCAAAAAGGCAATCGAGCAGAAGGTAAACTCTCTACGAAGCCTTCCTGAGGTCGATTACTTTGCAAAACATTTCATTCCAAGTTTCTCGCTGACCATCGATGAAATTAGCCATCCGTTTGAAAAAGCGCCCGTAGCCACAATTTAGCCACAATGTTTCTGCGGGCACGCGCTGCCTTATAGGATAAATCCTTGTCACTAGAAATTTACGTGGTTTAATGAGTTTTTGACTGAAGGGAGAAAGTTATCACACACTACTTTGAAACCCACCTGATTACGACAAAAGACAATGTTAAAATTGCGCTCCACCAAGTCGATGGCCCGAATGGAGCCACTCGATGTATGATTGTCGTTCCCGGTTTCGCTCAGTCTTCAAAAAGCGAAAATTTTCTGCTACTTTGCGAACATCTCGCCACTCCGGAACGCGCCGTCTACTGTCTCGATATGCGAGGCACTGGTGATAGCGAAGGACGGTACAGCTTTGGTGGCAGCGAACATCTTGATGTCCTTGCGGCACTTGATTTTACCCGAAGTAAATATCAAACAGTCGATATTCTCGGATTTTCTTTAGGAGCCTATAGCAGCCTCAGAGCGGCTGCAGAGACAGATGAATACGCCGATCGACTCTTTCTCGTTTCTTGTCCTACCAGTGTCGAAGAAATTATTTTTAAAGGCTCAATTGTTAAACACGCATTGAATGTTTTAAAAAAGCCTTCGCAGTTTAAAGATGACGGCGGATATATTTTTCGTTGGGGAAATCCTCTCTCGAGAAAAATTAACGTCGCCAAAAATGCTATTCGCACGGCGGCTCTCCCGGTTCATTTTTTAGTTGGAAAGTCCGACCTTCTCATTCCACCTAAAATGACTAAAAAGGTCTTTAATGCGACTCTCGGTGAGCAAAAAAGTTGGTCCGAAATCGACGGAGGACCCCATGCGGACATGATGTATGTCCAAAATCCCAATGCCTTCGTTGACTGGATTGAAAATTTGGCAACTTAGGGGCATTGAGCCTCATCCCAGCCTATTTTTGTTGAATATTTCATCATTTTTCTCTATATCTTTCAGAACTCCGGTAGACCGGTTTTTCTCGATAATTGCCGGAGTACTAGTCCATTGGAATTGGGAGACTTTCTATGAGTACTTCGTACTGGCTCGATCGCACACCTTCTGTCGGTGAAAAGAACTATGATGTCGTTATCGTTGGAGCCGGCATTTCTGGACTCTCGACCGCTTATTGGCTTAACAAAGAAGATCCTTCTCTTAAAATTGCGATCATCGAAAAATCTCGAGTTGCGTATGGAGCGAGTGGCCGCAACGCGGGCTTTATCACTTGTGGTTCTGTCGAACACTTCAATCGCATGATCAACAAACACGGTCTTGAACAAGCAACAGAAATTTGGAAGTTTTCTGAAACCAATCTTCATCTTTTGAAAGAAGAAATTATTCAAGGAGCAGGTGAAGAACTCGAATTTGAACAAAGGGGTGCATACTCTCTCGCGGCTCAGCCAAACGAATATGAAGAATTGAAATCAGTGGCCGCGACTATGAATAAATTAAAAATCCCTGCTGAAATTTTCACGGCAGATGAAATCCACAAACGCGTCGGCCCACAAGGTTTCGTAGGTGGAATTAAATATGTTGATGATGCTTCTGTTAATCCAGTGAAGCTTGTCAATAAACTTCGCGGCCGAGTGAAAGCCGACATCTTTGAAGGCGTCGAAGCTTTTAAAATTGAAGAAAACTCTGGCGGAACTCGTGTCTTAAAAACGGATGCTGGCGATTTTGAAGCACCAATGATTCTCATGAACCTCAATGGTTTTTCGGCAAACCTTCATCCGTGGTTTAAAGATAAAATCTATGCGACTCGCGCGCAGTGTTTGATGTTTGAACCTGTGAAACGCTTTATGGATGGTCCATGTTATGCAAATTTTTATCTCGATTATTTTAGACAAATTCCGACTGGCCAACTTTTGATTGGTGGATTCAGACAAATCGAAAAAGAAACTGAAGTTGGATATTCTGAACATATCACAGAGCCAATTCAAAATGCTTTACATGACTTCGTCGTGAAACATCTTCCACAGTATAAAGATGCAAAAGTCACTCACCGTTGGGGGGGCATCATGGGGTTTGCCAAAGATGGCGAGCCTATGATCGGATCTATCCCAGACGATCAACAAGTCTTCTTTGCAGGTGGATACACTGGACATGGAATGGGACTTGCGTTCCACACTGGCAAGCAGTTGGTGAACCTCATTTATGGGCGAGAAGTACCAAAATGGTTATCCGCTCGTAGATTCTCTTAAGACTCATTAATTCGGTTTTTTGGCAGCAGTTACCGGTTGGCCGTCTGCTGTTTCAGTCTCGGGTTGCAGACCCTGTTTTCTCGACTTTCATCCCTTTGCTTCACACCCTCATCCTCTTTAGAATAAGAGTGACGGAGGTTTTTTATGTGGAAATTTATTTTCTTTGTTTTGCTTTTGAGTTCTTGCTCGACTCCTCCTGTTGCTATCGAAGCGGATCACCATATGCATTCGTCTCGAAACCTCGCTTCTTCGGATATCGAAACTATGTGTGCTGGGCATTACTCTGATCAAATTTCTTCAGATCAAATTGCTGTGATCACTCGGGTGATGGGCACTCCTTATCACCGTCGTAGTCATGCACTTTGGCATATGATGAGATCAGGCGTGGCGCCTGAAAGACTTCCTGATGTTGCTCACGCATTCGGACCTGCATGGACTGAAAATCACAAGCTTTGCCCAGCTCCACAAGAATCTGATCTCACTAAAAATGCAAATGCCGCTGGCGAAGATTTTTTGTATATGCATCGTGGAATGCTTCAGGGCATTCAACAAGAACTGCGGGCCCAGGACCTTGAGTGTATTGCACCTTGGAAAAATTTTGACGATATCGCGAGCGCCCCTCTTCCGCCAGGATCAGAATTAGTTGGTCCAAAATCTGAGGATGCACTTAAACTTTTTAAAGCTTGGGATACTAGCTTTCACGATAAGGCTTGGCTGGCAAGTATTGGGCTCAGCCAATTAGGTTATGCTCTTGAATTTACCATTCACAACAATTTACATATGCGTTTTGCAACCGATCGACCTGATGAAAAATATCGAGCTGACTCTCCCGATAATGACGGCGCGACTGTTCCTCTCGATGGAAACTTCTCTCAACCCTTTTTATTTGATGAGCCTGGGTACAATTGGCTCGCGGATCCCTATGCTGCAGCCGTAAACCCCGTGTTCTGGAAAATTCATGGTTACGTCGACCACTTCATTGATCTCTGGCTTGAAGCTCATCACCTCACTTCGATTGCAACAACCTGCAGTGGCAACTGTTATGCTTGGAACCAGCCTTGGACAGGGGAAAGTCCGGCGCCAGCTGGGCCACCTCGAAGTCCACCACCGAAAAAGAGAGATCCACCAACGCAAAGTGAAATTGAACAAAATAGAATTTTTAATCGTGCGCGAATGGCTCATCAGAGAATCGGTGTTATTCCTTCAACTCCGATGCCCCGAAGTGCTGGACCAGGCGGACCACCTCGCGGCACGCAACCGCTTGATCCCTACCAACAGGCTGTGCGCCAATTATGCCAATAGGGCCTACATTTTGGGTCTGACTCATACCAAGCAAATTTTGCGGCAATGTACTCTCGTGGCAGTAGCTATTTGGTGTTGTCGATCATCTTACGCGGAGCTAAACGCAACAGGTTCAGATGAAATCTATGCTTCGTCTGATAAACAAATAGCAGACTCAATCCGAATTGCAAATTTTCAACATCGCTTTTCCGAACTTCGAAAAAAAGGCGCTGTGCCCTCTGGCCAGCCTGAGCTGAAGTCATATGATTATGTTTTTATCGCAGGCCTAGGAAATGAACTATTTCATAAAACCTATTTTTCAGACATGATTCATACTCTCTCCGTCGAAGGTGGTGTTCCCGCAAATCAAATCCATGTGATATTTCCAAACTCGCTGGATAGTACAGAAATCAACAGCGAACTTTTGTCAGATAAAATACAAGGCATCAAAAGTAAGAGTTCGCGGAAAATCATAGTTATCGGCCATAGTATGGGAGGCGAAATCGCATTGCGATTCTTTCTTGAACACCCTGGCGCTCTAACTGATTCTCAAATCAAATACGTTGTCGCACTTCAGTCACCGTTAAAAGGAACTGTCACTGCCAAAGTTGCGGCAGACCTTGAGCAAGGCGTATACGACCTAGGAGTTTTTTTTAATTACCTCTCAGGAAAACGTCCATGCACGACTACTGCGAAACTGGATTTTCATCCTCGAAAAGATTCAGGCCCGTTTTCATTAACGCCGGACGAAGCCAGAAGGGTGTTGTCTTTAAATATTCCAAAACTAAGTAGCGATGATATCACCACTTTTAAAAACAAATTATTTTATGTATCTACCTCATCGGAGTCTGAGAATACAAAGTTGGGAACTTATTTAATAAGCGGCGCAAATGATGGAACCGTTCCGACCAGAAGTGAATATATGGTTTCACTAGGTCGACGCCTCGCCGACTTACAGAATATCGGCCATACAGACCTCGTATTGACAGGAGAAAAAAGCTCGTTAGCTCCTCATATTCGTCAAGCCTTCGCCCAAACTCTATTTGAAGCACTCTTACAAGACTCTCATACACTCAACGAAGAAAAATGACTAATCGTTCTCTTCTTCTGATTCAGAATCAAAGGCACTCGCTGGCGATCGGTCAGAAGTAGCCATTGAACATAATCCCAAACTTCCCAATTGGCATGGTGAAGCTGTCACAAGATGGGCGCATTGAGCTGTATAAGTCGTTTGAAATTTGTCATGTGGCAACTGAGCTAAGTGTGGTTGGCTACTTGTGATAAACCATCCCTCGCCCAAATCCTTGCATGTCTCTCTTGCAAATTCATTACTAATAACAATTTCGTAGTGTAGAGGAATGATCGAATCTTTCTCGTATGGTGCGGACACATACTTTGCTTCACAAACACTATAAGTCATAATCGAATTATCAACTGGCTCCTGAACTAATGAGCAAGCTAAAGATTGATTTGCTAGAAAGCTTTGGACTAAACATAAAGATGCAGCGATTAGAAAAAATCTCATTGGGCCCCCGTTTCTAAAAACTTAAACTGCAAGAGCAAAGCCACTTACAAGGGCTTGAAAATAGAAGGAGACTATTTTTCAACACTGTCGATCAATCTCGAGATTTGAGCTCATCTTTTCAAGCTTTTCGAATGAAATTGGCCTGTTAGCTTGTGTCTTACATTGAGATGCACAGATGACCTATGCCTAAACAAGTGTTGAAGTTTTTTGCTAGCGTTAGATTCTCGGGTTCTATCAGCAGTCTGCTGACAGCGGTCCTCCGTCGGCAGTCTTTCGGTGTCCGTCCCTGTTGCCAGCTCCAGTTACCGATATCAGATATCTGATATCAGTTTGCCAGCCCCTGATTTTTTATGGGCCGTATTCACCAGAGACCAAGCGTTGAGCTGATTTTCTGCCAAGCTCAGCTGCATCTGGCATCCGCCAGCGAATGAAAGAAGATAAAAATCCCACATCACGTCCCTATAGGTTTCACCAATTTCAAATTTCGGGTCCGAAAGTATAGGCGTGAAGAATTCGGGATCGTCGTGAACGATCATATCGCTAAGATCAGTTCCATTAAGTGAAATACCTACCTACTTCAAAACTTGGGTCACAGCTGTTTCGGCGCGCGATGGCCCCCAATAAGAGACTCACATACAAGTCTATTTGTTCGAGTCACTATTGGCAGCAAACAAATCAAAACAAACTTCCAAATTTTCATACGCATACTTCATCTCGCAGATTGAGGTTTTTGTTTGTTCAATTGCAGGCCAACGACCAAAAATGTAAAAAAGTATGCTGTTTAAATCATTAGAGAATTTTAGAACCTTAACTCCTCGTACACTGGTCAAACCGTCTAAGCCTTGTATGGGAGCCGAAACTTGTCATTGTCTATTGGCGATTAGGTATGAGCTAAATCGACTGGTTTTTTACAATGTCAAATTTGTTTTGGCTTAGCCTCTTTCGGTTTGTTTCAATTTAGTTTAAAAATGAAAACGAGAAGAATACTAAAAAACAAACCCAGAAAGAAAATTTATGAAATTTTTTTTACTTTCCCTCTCGATCCTCATTTTAACTTCAACGGCTTTGGGACAAGAAACTCTTACTGGCTCAGCACCAAAAGGCGATGACTCAATTTCGAGCTCAGGCATACGTGTTTCTTTGATGAGTCCGTTTTTGAGGGCCAAATTTAAAGCGAGTTTTTATGGACAAGATTTCAGTGCTGATGAAGGTCTTGCCACGTCTTACGGTTTTTCTGTTGGCTATGCTTATCTCCCAATTTATCGCCTAGGATGGACTGCAGATTTTGCCTATCTTAATATTGAAAACGACGGTGTCACAACCGGAGCCATGCGAATCGACGCAAACCTTGGCACCTCGTTCAATAAAATGGTAAATATCAAAGGTGGCATCAACTTAAGTAAACTGGTGTTCGCATCTGGAGTTGGCGATTACAATCCAGGTCTTGGCGCTCAAGCAAGCGTCGGGCTTCAGCTGAACAAAAATTTTGGTGTCGACTTAGGATATCTTTATATGACTCAGTCTGCGAATCTCAATGGTTCAAGATTTGACCTCGCAGAATACGGACCCGAGGTCGACCTGACTGGAACTTTTTAGACAAAAAATTCACCAAAATTCGTAGAAGCTTCACCTTGATCGATAAAATCCATTTTAGCTTTGAGCCCAGGATTGACTGGGTTCTCGAGTTGAGCCAAAACGTCGACCACTTCTCCTGATAAAAATTGAAAGTTCCAAGATTTAAGGACATCAGCTAAAACCTTCATTGAATATGTTTCGCAAAAATCTTCTTCGGGGCTTGCAAGCGCAAACGGAGTCGCAAAACTTGAGTTCGTCAATGAGCGAAAGAAGCTATCGAGTTCGTCAAGAGAACGAATCGCATCTTTGTTTTGCCACATGAAGGTCCACAGAGGTAAATTTTTATCTTGGATTTTTCGTCTCAAGATAGGTTGGGCCCAGCAATCAAAGCGCGACTGGAACAACCCGAAATAACACATAATTCCAGGGAAATTATGTAGACAAACAAGATTTTGTCCACACGCAAGGACAATAAGAGCTTGCCACTGCCTGATCTGGCCCATATAAAGTTCCTCAATATGGAACGACCTGACGAACTCATCGTAAAAGTAAGGCGGCACCTGACCCTCGAGCTCGAACGCCGAAGTAAAGCGAACCCTCGCTATTCTCTGAGAGCTTTTGCTAAGAGCCTGTCTATCGACAGTTCTTATTTGTCAAAAATAATGGCCGGAAAGAGACAATTGTCTCACATAAGCCTTATGCGCCTGTCTGAGAAGCTAGATTTTGCTCCTCAACTCATTGAATCCCTAGATACATCATTAGAATCCCAACAATTCACTTCTTTGGAGCTATCAAGGTTTCGAGTTATTTCAGACTGGTATCACTACGCCATATTAGAAATGACCAAACTCGAAAATTTTAATTCAGATCCTCGCTGGATTGCCACCAGTCTTGGAATTTCGCAAGCTGAGGCCTTAGCTGCCATTCAAAGACTAAAAGATGTTCACCTCTTAGAGATCAAACCAAATGGAAAATGGGAAATTCATAACCACTCTACTACCCGGCACAAATACACAGATGCAGCATTTAGGCAGTTGCAAAAACAAATTCTTGAACAGTCGATAAACGCCTTGAATGATGTTTCTTTCGAGGAGCGCGATCAAAGCTCGATTACCATGTGTATAGATAAGAGAAGATTAAAAACCGCCAAGACCAAAATTAAAAAGTTTAGAAGAGACCTCATGAGTTACCTCGAAGGCGGAGCAAAAAAAGACGCTGTCTATCAATTGAGTATTTCTTTATTTCCTGCAATTAAAACTATCAACAATGGAAACAAGCATGCCTAGAAAAATCGGCTTTTTATTTATGTTACTGGTGCACCTACCCGCGCTCGGCTTCACCGAGCAAGGACAAGAGGGACACGGCGGCGACATTGCGGTTTCCCTATTTCTGGGAGTCATGAGACAGACCATCTCTTGTCTTCGCGAAAATCCTAACTCATGGAATTCGCAACCCCGGCTTTTACAGGATTTGCAGACTGCAATGACACAAACACAGGTCATTTCAGTCGAAAAAACTTTATTAAATCATGTAGAGGTAGACGCGATCAATTATCCTAATGAAACGAATCCGCAAATCTTGGTTAACCGGTCTCGTTGGCTTAATACAAGGCTTGATACTGAGCTGAGATCACATCTTGTCCTGCACGAATACTTAAGCATTGCAGGATATCAGGACCAAGAATATGAAATTTCTTATAAATTAATTCAGACCAACTCAACCTGTCTTCGCCGGGAGGAACCATGAAATCTCAAGTCTACCCATTCTTACTTTTTTTTATTTTCTGTTTTTCTAATTTGACTACTGCTCAGACGATCAAACTCGGAGAGTACTCAGGCGAATCCGTCATTCAGGTGTCGACTCATGACTCTTATGGCAACCTTCTTGAATACGGAATGAATTGTCACCAAGCATTTAATATAGACGAAGACAAAGATCATGTTTCGATTTCATATAGTCTCTACAAATGCGAGGGATTCAGACAATGGAACGAATCTGGTTTTGACCTTCAAATTCTGGATAAAAAAATCTACCAAAATGACAAAGAAGTTGGATTCGTTGAATCTGATGGAAGCCTTGATTTTACCCTATCTGAAAAACGTTCGATCAAGGAAACTGAGACAATATACGACGAAAACTGTACTCTGAGAGGAAATCAAGAGGTATCTTTTGATCTCGGAAAATCCATTCGTTATAAGATTCAAAAAACTAATAGTAAAACCTATACTCTTCATCAAGAATGGCAGGTGGATGCCATTCAAAGTGTTTTTAATAAAAGGACTTCGACGACTTGCCCCTCTTTTAAAGTACTCGTTGTTGGACATGAAAAGAGGACTTCAGATATCGTAGTAACTTCAAATTGATTGCGGGACGTTGCTACGGGGGGGGGGGGGGGGGGGGGGGGGGGGGGGGGGGGGGGGGG
>JAYUEB010000454.1:0-4622 GCA_043739525.1 Bdellovibrionales bacterium | reverse complement strand
AAACCAATTTTAGAATAATCTTCACGAAAGTCATGTCCCCACTGAGATACGCAGTGAGCTTCATCAATTGCAAAAAGAGCCACTTTACGTTTTTGAATCCAAGTTTTAAATCCATCTTTTTGCGCACGCTCAGGAGACAGATACAAAATAAAAGCTCCGCCCTTGCGCATGCGAACGAAGACGTCATGTTTTTCTTCTTCCGTTTGTCCCGAGTGAACACAACCGGCCGGAATTCCCATTTTATTGAGAGCGATGACTTGATCTCTCATCAGAGCAATCAGAGGAGAGATCACAACCACCAACTCTCCCAAATAAACTGCTGGAAATTGAAAACACAAAGACTTACCACCACCCGTCGGTAGCACCGCCATCACGTCTTTCTTAGCAAGAACAGCATCGAGAATTTCTTTTTGTCCTGGCCGAAAATTCTCTAACTTAAATTTCGAGTGCAGGACCTCTAACAATTTTGATTCAGGCATAGCAGACCATTATAGTTCCGAAAGACGCAAAAAGGTACCTGTTACAATTTGGAGATGCGTAGTCCCATCAGACTTTTTTTAAACTCACTCCCGCCTTTTGAGCGATCTTTTGGCCGTACTCCGGATCGCACTCTAAAAAGTGAATGATATTCGGGAGCAAAATGTGCTCGGGCACACCCTTCATCGTGCCAGCGATCGTCGAGGTCAAGTAATCGCGCTGAGCGGGAGTCATCAGACGGTAGAGGTCTCCGGCCTGTTTGAAGTCGTCATTAGCTTTATGTTGGTCGTGGCGATCCGCAGTCCCTTTCAAGCGCAGTGGTGGCTCTGCAAAACTTTCATCTTGCGCAGGACCTCCAAATCCATTTGGTTCATAATTGTCGTAAGAGCCGTTTTCTGTGAATTGCATTCCACCATCGCGCTGATACGAATTCACCTCGTTGTGTGGGCGATTCACAGGCAAATGCTGATAGTTACCGCCAATACGGTAACGATGAGCATCGGCATATGCCAAGATGCGAGCCTGCAACATTTTATCCGGCGAAGCGCCGATCCCTGGGGGCAAATTACCAGGAGAGAAAGCTGCTTGTTCAACTTCAGCAAAATAGTTTTTAGGATTGCGATTGAGTTCAAAAACTCCAACATCAATCAAAGGATAATCTTTGTGTGACCAAGTTTTTGTGAGATCAAACGGATTATCCGGATGAGTATCAGCCTTCAGCTCTGGCATGATCTGAACGCAGACTCTCCATTTAGGAAATTCTTTACGCTCGATCGCCTCATACAAATCACGAGTCGCATAGTCTGGATCCACACCTGCAAGCTCAGCCGCACGTTCAGGAGTTAAATTCTTAATTCCTTGAAGCGATTTGAAATGAAACTTCACCCAATAACGCTCGCCCTTGCGGTTCCACAAACTAAATGTGTGACTGCCAAATCCATGCATAAAGCGATATCCATCTGGGATTCCACGATCGCTGAACAAAATCGTCATTTGGTGTTTTGCTTCGGGAGCTTTGGCCCAGTAATCCCACATGCGAACAGCATTTTTATATCCCGTGCGAGGATCTTTTTTCTGCGAGTGAATAAAGTCAGGAAACTTAAGTGGATCCCGTTCAAAAAATACAGGAGTGTTGTTGCCAACAACATCCCAAATCCCCTCTTCGGTATAGAATTTTATCGCAAAGCCGCGCGGATCACGTTCGGTGTCGGCAGAACCTTTCTCTCCAGCAACCGTAGAAAATCTCAAAAAAAGCGGCGTCTCTTTACCGATTTTTGAGAAAATCGCAGCACGCGTGAACTGAGAAATATCATGTGTCACTTTGAAAGTACCATAGGCACCAGCGCCTTTAGCGTGAACCACACGTTCAGGAACACGCTCGCGATTAAAGTGAGCAAGCTTCTCAACCAGCTGCATGTCTTGCATTAAGAGAGGACCTCGATCCCCCGCTGAAAGTGAATGTTGGTTTTGCGCAATCGGATGCCCGCTTGCTGTTGTCATTGTTTTTTTGTTCATTTTGATTCTCCTCTTTTTTTACTCATTAAATGTTTTGCCCAAGCCCCAATTGTTCCGCGAAGGCCTTGGAAATCGTTTCGTTTTTTTCCAGACAGAAGCTCGACAATTTCTTTACGCGCAAACATTTCAGCATAAAGAAGAGCCGTTTGAGATTTATCGTTTTGATAATTTGGATCAGCCCCCGCTTTTAAAAGCAATTTTGCAATTTCAGTGTGGCCCTTAAAAGCAACGCCCATCAAAATTGAGCTTCCCGTCAGATCAATGCTATTTGGATCGGCTCCATGATTCAGAAGCGCTTGTGTGGTTTCAACATGCCCGCTATAAGCGGCCAGCATGAGAACAGAATGCCCTTTCGCATTTTTTTGATTAATTGAATCAAGACTCATCAGCCTCAATCGAAGTTCAGATGTTTGCCCAGCACGAGCGAGGTCAAAACATTCACTTTCAACTTTAAATGTCCTTTTATAGTTATTCCAACTCATAGGAACCTCCGACCTCTATAGAATCGGCTAGTTCGCCATAGTTTAACAATATTATGAATTTATATATAAATAGCCAAAAGCTATTATGATTGAAAATGATCCAGGCCTGGGTCTAGAACTTCTATCTTTGAGCTGAGTCGCTTTTCAACTTCATGAGGCAAATGCGCCAGAATGTTCTTTTCAAGAATCTCGATCAAAGATTTTTTAACAAAAGACTTATGAAAAACCAAACTCACCTTACGAGTCGGTGCAGGATTCAAAATAGGACGAATTTGCTTTTTCTGCTGATGCGGAGTTAGAGAATGAACCGCGAGTATGGGTAGCAAAGTGAATGATTCGCCTTGATCGACAATCACAAGTAACATTGGCAAAGTTCCTTGCACTAATTTCATCTGACTTGAAAGCCTTGCCGCATTTCCACAAACTTCGCCCACTTGATCTCTCATACAATGAGTCTCATCAAGCAAAGTCGGGGTATAAGTCTGCAAATCCGAAATTTTTACTTTTTGATTTTTCAACAATGGATGCTTCTCATTTGCAAAAACGACAAAAGGTTCATAATACAAAGTGCGTTCAATCAAATTTAGAGATGCGTTTTCTGGTGTAGATAAAATAGCGGCATCGATTTTTCCAAACTCGAGAGCTCGCACAAGAGACTCTGTCTTATCTTCAATAAACTGAATCTGCAGAAGCGGAAACTCACGCCCAATAGAATCCAAAAAATAAGGAGTGAGATAAGGACCAATTGTCGGAATAATACCAATCTTTAAAGTCCCCTTTAGTTGATCGGGTTTCTTTGAAGCACCGATCTCATAAATACGAGAAGCCTCATCCAAAACCACACGCGCTTGCGCTAAAATTGCTTCACCCATTTCGGTGACGACGACACCAGTAGGACTACGATCAAATATCCTGAGCTCTAACTCATCTTCCAACTTCTTAATTTGCATGCTGAGACTCGGTTGAGCGACATTGCACTCTTCAGCCGCACGAACAAAGCTTAAATGATCTGAAACGGCCAAAATATACTTGAGTTGAGTGAGGGTCATCCCCTTGTTTTAGCCTCGAAATTCACGATTCCGCAAAGCTTTTTAGCCCTAATACGAAAGCTAAAGCCATAAAAAGTCACATTTCGAGGCTCAGATCAAAATCAGAGAGCCCGCACGTGGCGCTCAATTTGCAAAATTGCCATCGTTACCAATTTTATTAAATGAATCTCATAAAGGAGTTTTCATGAAAGCTTTAAAATCGATTTTGCTACTTAGTTTTTTAGGTGCAATGCTGACTCTTAATACCGGCTGTCCACCTTATCAAGCTGCGGCTGGAGCTGCATTAGGCACTGAGTTTCTCCTCTGTGCAGCTTACACATGCCGCGGGCCAGTTTATGCTCCCGTTGTTGTTCCCTATGTTCCTGTTTATCAAGCCCCTGTCTACATTCCAGTTCCTCCTCCGCAAGGCCCTTTTTATAATTCTCGCCCTTGCATTATGGGCCCATTGGGTTGCATTTCTCTCAATGATAAAGAATTAAAGACAACCCAACTTGCAGATGCAGGCCTTTCAAGATACGGGATCGAAGTAGCTGCTCGTGAAAAATTATTGGCTGGACTCTCAGAAGTTCAGAACGGAAATATGGAAGCAGCTAAAAACTTAGGCTTAAAATCTTCAATTTTAAGCGAATACCAAAGCCCAACTGGAATTTCAGACATTTCTGCCACTCAAATTGCGAATGCAATTGGCGCGTCACCTTCTGGAGTGATAAATTTCGTTCACGATTTAAATAAGAGCCGTGAAAACAAAGAATTGTTAGAGCCTAAGTTCGATTACCAATGCTCAGATAACAACTGCGGTTAAACTCAAAGCCTCAAGTCTTGAAACAAAAAAAGAGAGCCGTCCTTGGCTCTCTTTTCTTTTTAAAAACCCAGCTTTTTACAGCCAGAATAAATTACTTGCTTTGGTAAGGACCAGACACACAAGAGTTACTTGCATTATCCCACTCACCTTGAATCATGAATGTGTCTGTTGCAGTCGTTAACTGGCCATTTGAGCTACCGCAGAGATCGCCCATCTCTTGGCCATCAGTCGTATTCCACGCTTGTGGATAAGCAGGCTGATTACCTGGAGTTGGAAATGGATCGCTCACAGCTTCAA
>JAYUEB010000453.1:0-4641 GCA_043739525.1 Bdellovibrionales bacterium | reverse complement strand
GAATGAGTTCAACTGATCCACCATCGTATTTACTGTCGAACCGATACGTTGGTATTCCCCTTTAAGTGGACGACCATCGATTTCCATCGACATCTTTTGCGACAAATCTCCTTTTGCCACTGAGGTGATAACTCGCGCGGCTTCACGAGTTGGCTGAACCAGATCACCAATCAAATCATTGAGAGACTCAACGCTCTGGGACCAGCTTCCTTTAATATTACCGATCGAAAGACGCTCAGTCATTTTACCTTCAAGACCTACGATGTTTCGAACACGAATAATTTCAGTCGCAAGATGTTGATTGAGCTCAAAAATATCATTGAGAACTTCGCCGATTTCTGAGACCAAACCTTCTTCGCCAACGGTCATTCGAACACTAAAATCACCCGAACGCACCGAACGTACAACACCCAATAGAGAGCGTAACTGATCACGAGATTCAAATGTGTGAATCTGAGGATAGGAATCGGTATAAGCTGGCTTGGTTTCAAACTTCGTTTTTTTATCCCTGACGACACGATCCACCTTAGGAAATTTATTTTTTGACTTGATTGGAGTCTTAAGGCTTGGTGCGTTTGCTGATGACATTCATACCCCCGGTATCATTTTTAAATTCAAAACCTGTTCGCATGCTGCAAATTGCCTCGGCGAAAATGCAAAATGCCCCAGACAAAAAGCCATTCACTTCTTGTTTCAATTTCTTGAGACCAGGTTCCTAAGCAAATTTAGTGCCGTAAAGTTTTCAAAAGCTCTCTTTCATGGCAGGCTATTTGCTACTCAAAAAGGAAAGTTCTTTGGGGGGATGATCATATGAGTAATCTTCAAAATAATATAGTCGCGGGAAGCTTCAAAAAGGTCGAAGAGGCTGAAAAAAGCATCGAGTTTTTATTGCGTGCAGGCTTTAACTCTTCCGAAATTTCAGTACTTTTGCCACAAGATCAATTTGAAAGCCTGAAACACTCGACGAAAAGTCCGGTGAGTCAGCTTTCCTATTTAAGATATTTGGATATACCTCAAATCGGCGCTTTCATATGTGGTGGGCACTTTGCATCGATTCTTGCAAATTGGGCTGTGGCGGGTTTTTCAGAAGATCTCAAAGATGTTTTAGTTCATCTTGGACTGCCTGAGGATGGCGTCCTAACCTATTTACAACGTATTCAAAATGGTTCATGTTTTTTGTACGTCTGCTGTGAAGGTAAAGCCAAACAGGGGAACGCAATGGAGATTTTGAAAAGTGTGGGTGTCCAAGATCTGACTTCGTCTTCTGTGGCAGCCATTGAAACAAGGCATTTGACTTCGCCTTGGAGTTTTGGAGTGGGTCAAGAGTCTTATCGACCACTCATTTGATGAGAAATTTGCCCCAGTTCCCCGGAGTTTTGCCTCTGTTAAATGGAATAGGTAACGAGGCCAAATTTAAGTTTGATGCATTTGGCATATTCGTTGCTGAAAGTTCGCAAACGTAAAAGTTAAGTGGAGGGAAACACTATGAGAAACTTCTTAGGATTCGAACCTGAAAATAAAACAGCTACGTCCATTAACAGCACAATTGAAAAACTTGTCGCGATGTCGCCAAGCGACTCAAGTGAAAACACTTCGATTGAAAAGCATGGAGACCTCTTTATTGGCGAAATTAAATTGGTGTCTTCACAAGGTATTTTTCTGGCTCGTTCTATCGAAAGAAATATCATCAAGTTGACTTCAACCATTGCTCAGTCGATCGAAAAGCAGCTAAAAAAATGGCGAGCTTCAAGAGGTATTCACGAATTAGGACCTGGAGTTGAAGACCAGGAAAACAAGAAGTCTAGCCCATACGGCAAAAACGTTCTGATCATCGATGATGATCACGACTCCGTACAGGTTCTAGAACTCGCCTTAAGAAGAGCCGGTTGTATTGCGCACTTCGTATCTGACGGAGCCAAAGCGGCAACGGAAATTGCAAAGTCCAATTTTGACCTCATTATCTTGGATTGGTTCATGCCTACGATCAATGGTGGCGACACTCTAGCCCAAGCAGAAAACTTGATCTCTACAAGCAATCTGCTGCGAAATAGAGGCCTTGATAAGAATATCCCTGTCATTATTTATTCTGGACATGAAGTCGATTCATTTAATAAGTTTCCAGAGTGTGAATTTTTCACATTTGTGGATATATGGAAAAAACAATTCAATTATAGTCAGCTTTCAACTAGATTGACTCAGATCCTGAGCACTCTCTAGATTGATCAAATAATTGCTTAAAGGGAGTTTTGAGATGGAAAATACAGAAATCGAAACGAACAAGCCTATCGCACACGTCGAGCTTGATCTAAAGACCCTTATTCCGTCTTTTCTGAATAATCGAAAAAAAGATCTTACTGATCTCAACGCAGCAGTTGCGTCGAAAGACTTTAAAACGCTTGAGCGAATCGGCCACATCTTAAAGGGTGTATCAGCAAGTTATGGATTCGATAAGTTGGGTGAGTACGGCTCCTCATTGGAAGCTCATGCACGAACGCAGGCACTGTCTGAATGTGCCGCGGATATCGCACTCATGGCGACATATATGAAAGACGTCGTCGTAGTATATGAATAAAAACATTTGAAAATCTAAATTCAGGGTCGGGCAAACCGACACCTGAAAACTGAAACTGCCAGACTGCGAGCGGCTGACCGCTGCTTGAAAACTGCCGTCGCATTACAGCAGTTCCCAAAAGCAATTTTAGTTTTCGAGTTCAGGACTCTTATTTTCTTGGGCTTTATTAGCCAAAATATCAAGTTCTTTGCGGTACAAAGTCTTACGATCGATACCCAAATGATGAGCTGCAGCTTCTTTTTTTCCAGCAGTTTCTTTTAAGATATGCTGAATGTAGCAATACTCGATCTCTTTCAAAGTTAAGCCGCGATTAAATATATTTGGTACTTCAGAATCGTTCGAAAAGGTCTCTGGCTGAAGATTAAGATCGACGACTTCTATGGCGGTGCCAGCACAAAATACAAGTGCTCGCTCAACAACATTTTCAAGTTCGCGAATATTACCTGGCCAAGAGTAAGTTTTTAATTTGGCAATAGCCTCGGGACTAAATGTTTTCACACGAGGATTGAGTTGCGAATACTTTTTAAGAAAAAACTCAGCCAGGAGTGGGATATCACCTTTGCGATCAGCTAACTTTGGAATTTCAACGCAAACAACATTTAAACGATAGTAAAGATCTTCACGAAATTTACCGTTCACGCATTCCTGTTTTAAACTTCTGTGAGTTGCCGCGATAATGCGAACATCTGCCGTTCGCGAGAAATCGTCACCAACCGCTTTAAACTCACGCTCTTGAATAAATCGAAGTAATTTACCTTGAATTCCGATTGGCATATCACCGATTTCATCTAAGAAAAGTGTCCCACCGTTTGCAGCCTCAATAAGACCTTTACGTCGAGCAACTGCGCCGGTGAACGAACCTTTTGCGTGACCAAATAATTCACTCTCAAGAAGATTTTCAGGAATTGCCGTACAATTCACTGCTACAAATGGAAATTTTCCACGTGGGCCATTTTTGTGAATAGATTGTGCGACAAGCTCTTTACCCGTTCCGCTTTGTCCGTACAACAAGACGTTCACATTTACTTTTGAAACTTTATTAATAACTTGAAAAACATTTTCCATTTTTGGATCACGGCCAATAAAATTATTATCTGTATTTTCAGATTTCTGAGTCGAAGGAGTAGAAGCCTGAATCATACGATTTTCTACAGCCTTCTGAATTGTCACCTTTAGCTCTGGAACGTTCAAAGGCTTCACAATGTAATCGTCTGCGCCAATTTTAATAGCTTCAACTGCCGTTTCAACACTTGCGTAGGCGGTCATTAAAATAATAGCGATATCGTCAAATTTGCGTATTTCTCTAATCAAATGAATTCCGTTCATGCCTGGCATTTGCAGATCACACAAAATCAAATCGTAGCGTTCAGAGCTATCAAGTTGTGCATTGTCTTTTATGATTTTAAGCGCTTCATTTGGATTCGAACACAAATCAATTCCTTTTACTTGATCAACTAATTTAACTTTTAAAAAGTGAAAAATTTCTTGGTCATCGTCAACAACCAAAACTTTTGGCTTCAAAATTTTCTGGGAATTCAAAACTGTGCTCTCAGAAGAATCTTTTTCGTTCATAAACCGCACTCCTTAAAATACTTAAAATAGCCAAGAGAAAGCTTGAACCCCTGGATAAATTGATTTGCGCAAAAAAAACTTAAAACTATGTTGACGTGTAGAGAATGATTACGGAATTGCGCCTCCTATTGCAAGCAGAATGTCCTTAATTACAGTATCTTCACATACCAGTTTGAGAACCATTGCAAAATGCGGACTCAAAATTGTGGACTGAGAATTGGCAATTTTCTTTGGAGCAAGATATTCTTTTGTGACACTTACAAAATATATGAGGAGATTTGCCCGAGTTTATGGGGCAAAAAGACGAAGCCCAAAGCCAAAAAATACCTTTCAAACTTCAATGCGAAGGCCATCTCTTTGAAGCAGAAACCTGAAGCAGCCACTATTGGTTTTCAAATATGATATGTATGGCATTTATTTTGCTCTATTAGTCTTCACAAATGAATATTTTTCATTTTAATACAAAGGCTGGTAGGTATCAGCCATTTTGCTTAAAT
>JAYUEB010000452.1:0-4643 GCA_043739525.1 Bdellovibrionales bacterium | reverse complement strand
TCTCAGTTATCAGTTTGCATGGAGTAAAAAATGTTAGATGCAGACGCAATCATCATCGGTTCGGGCTCGGGAGGATTAACCTCAGCGGTCGCCCTCGCACAGGCTGGCAAAAAGGTAATCGTTTTAGAACAACACGAGGTTCCCGGTGGTTGGTGCCATAGTTTTACTCGTGGAGGATATCATTTTTCTCCAGGCGTTCATTACATCGGTCAACTCGAGGCGGGCGATCACACAGCGCAAATTTATGAAGGCCTTGGCGTCGCAGATGATCTTCAATTCTTTGAGTTAGATCCAAATGCATTTGAACAATGCCTCGTCGGTGGCCAGCGCTTTGAGTACTGCCGTGACGCCGCCCGATTGCGCGAACGATTTCAAAACCGATTTTCATCTGATGCAGACGGTATCGGCGAATACTTTTATATTCTAGAGCAGGCCTTCAAACAAATTCCTTTGATGTCGACGGTGCGTGGCTTTCGTGACGCGATCACAATTCCATATCGCACTCGTCACCTAGGTAAGTACGGTTTGTTTTCCCTCAAGTGGATGCTCGAAAAAAGAGTTCGAGATCCTTTAGCTCGCGCGTTTCTAGCGATTCAATCTGGAGATCATGGTCTGCCACCCGGCCGTGCTCCTTTTGCGCTTCATAGTGGCGTTGCTGGTCACTATTTCAAAGGTGGATTTTACCCTATGGGCGGAGGAACCTCGATCCCAATGGCACTTCGAAAATCGTTGAAGAGTCATGGTGGAGAAATCCGACTGAAATCGCGAGTCAAAAATATTATTCTTGAAAACTCAGGTTCAAAAAAGCGTGCGGTCGGAATCACATTGGCTGATGGCACTCAACTGAGAGCTCAGCATATTATTTCAAATGCAGATCCGAACCAAACTTACAATCAAATGATTGGTCGAGAACACCTCAGTCAAAGTCTTAAGAAAAAACTTGATAAGACTCGCTATTCTGTACCGGCTATTAGTTTATTTTTTGCCGTTGACGTCGATCCACGTAAATTTGGAATGAGCTCAGGCAACATTTGGTATATGAAAAACACAGATTTCGATGGCGCTTTTCAAAGGGCTTTGTCCCCGAAACTTCTCGATCAAGAAGAATTTGAAGGGCTCTTTGTTACGGCAATTAGCTTGAAAGATCCGACACAATTCAACGGAAGACATCATACACTCGAGGCAGTGACTTTTGTCGGGTACGGAATATTCAGAGAGTTCGAAAATTCAGATCCAGAATCAAGATCAGCCGCTTATCAAAAAATGAAAGAGAAAATTCATCGCATGATGATCAAGACTCTTGATCAAGCGGTACCAGGTCTCTCAAAACATATTGTCTTTAGTGAGCTAGGCACTCCGGTCACGAGTCAACATTTTGTTAATGCCACTGAAGGTTCTTGTTACGGAACTGAGAAGAGCCGCTTTCAAATGGGTCCATTTTCTTATAAAAACAAATCTGAAATTGAAAATTTATTTCTATGTGGGGCAAGTACTTCTGCTCATGGCGTGAGTGGCGCAGCTAACTCTGGAATTGATGCCGCAGCAGCTGTTCTTGAATGTGAGCGTGCGAATATTCTTAAATCAACATCTCAGCGAATGAGAACTTATTCTGCCGAAGATCCTCGAACCTGGCCGGAGTCTGTTCATAAGAAGATCGCTCAGAATCAAGACCGAACAAAATGGAACGGGCTCGAAACAAGTCAAGCCCATTCAAAAAATCACAAACTACTCAATTGATTCTTCATCTTGTTGAGTTTTTCCTTTTCCTTTTCCTTTGTTATGGCCTTTACGACCATGACGACGATGTTTGCGGTGCATAGCTTCGCACTTAAGTGCTGGAATACGCTGATCCGCAGTCATGATTTGAAATAGAACTTGAGTTTTAAAACCTAATCTTGCGCTGATTGCTCTGCTGATAGCATCTGTTACTGCGCCAGCGGCTGCTTGAGCAGTTGCTACGTCAGTTGCAGGAGTGCTGATCGCTTTATAGTATGCCATACGAGCAAGTTTTACATTTGCTTGAAGCGTAACTTTTGCAGTTTCAAAAGAACCGAACGCATCTTTGATTTGAGCTTTTTGAGCGTCAGTCAAATTGATTTGGCTGCAAGGACCAGTTTTCGGTGCAGGTGCAGTAGCCGTAACAGCATCGACTGGTGTATTCACAGCAGTTGCGAAATCATCGGTGAAATCTACAGATTGCGCAAATGCCAATCCGCTAACCATCAACGACGAAGCTAAAAGTACTAAATGCTTTTTCATAGTAACCCCTTTTATAAAAACCCTTAATTGGGTGAGTAGAGCCTACACCAGTAAACCTTGAAGAACTGTGGAGCTAAAAGATATTTTCAATTTATTTTTTAATGCACATAGCAAGATTTCAAAATCTTGACGCATATATTTCAAGAGCTTATAGGCTGCACTTTTTGTAAAAATTTTTAAGGATGAAATTTTAATGCGTCGATTGATTTTGTAACGGCTTTGCTTTCACCATAAAGAATCACTCCGACAAGATCCTGCTCTTCATCTTTTAATTTCGCAATCTCGGCAAGATTTTGCTCTTCATTTTTGGTTGCGAATAAAGGTCTCGTATAAATTCCAATTTGAAGTCCACGTTCTCTGGCTCTTTGAAAACATCTTTTGATTTCGGCTTCATTATCCGCCTTGTAAATGAGGATGGGGTGTTTTGCGAAAGGCAAAAACTGCGAGCCCGAAGCCGTCACAAAGTTTTTGCCATGTGTATTTGGAAACTGAATTGCAACCGAGCTCGCCAAAAAAGAAACAACCTTGAGTTTTTGCCAATCCTTTAAGTCAGATAAAATGACAATTGCAACTTTTTCGTCGATATTCATAACTTAAGCTCCATCTGGATGTTACAACGTTCATAATGAGTGGGTGGGCCCTTTATTTTTTTAAAACCCAGTTTGTAATAAAGATGAATCGCGGGAGTTAAAATCGTATTGCTCTCAAGAAAGAGACGTTTTGCCTTTAACTGACGAGCCTTCTCAATCACAGCTTTCCCTAGCAGCCAACCTATATTCTGACCACGAGACTTTGGTGAGACTGCCATTTTCGCTAGTTCATAAGTATTCCCGAGATCTTCGCGTTTAATAAGTGCACATACCCCAACAACTTTACTGCCGTTCAGCGCAACTAATATATGTCCCTCTTGATCGAGAATGTATTTCTTTGGATTATCGCTAGCCTCGCGGTCTGGCTTTTCCATTTTAAAATAAGTGGTAATCCATTCTTTGTTGAGTTGTCCAAAGGACTCACGATGTTTCGATTGATATGGTACGATCGTAACTGGTTACGGAGTTGGTCAATGTTTTTTTGAGTTTAAATCATTCAGATTTCAAACAGCGTTTGGCGGTCTGCAAGTTTCGGTGCCGGCAAGCAGGCATCAGTCTGCCTGCCCCGGACCATACGTTGGCACACCGAATTGCGAAATGCTACGAGGTACCTCATTGATGGCATGCAACTTTCAAATCTTGAGTAGCAGATTTGCCAAATCCGTTGCCGTAGATATCAAGGTCTGCGGTTCCACTTGTTGAATCATTAAATGTTGATAGGGTGAAAATAATCGCAGGCGTTTCGCTCGAGTACTGAGTGCTCTTTACGACCATGCATGGATTTGCTCTCGAACCGCATTCGGTAAAAGAGCCACCTGTTGCGGCAGCATTCACTTTATAAGCGACCGATCCATTTTTAAGCTCAGTAAGCTCTATTCTCGCCTTGTTTCCGTAGCCTTGATAGGTCGTTACGAGATAAGTGGTATCCCCTAGTTGCCCCTGACATTTATACGTAAGTTGCTCTGCGTGTGCACCGACGGTTGTTCCGATGAGTAAAGTTGCTATCAAATTTTTCATAAATAAATCTCCTTTGTGTGAAATGGCTTATAGTCCCTTTCGTGTATTAAATAAAATTAATTGATTTAATCCGCCTAGTAATTTATCTAATAGCCATGAGCCTGTCGTCTCTCCAACTCGATGCCTTCTTTGCTGTTGCACAAAACCAAGGTTTCACTGCAGCCGCGGGCCAGCTTGGTGTCACGCAGTCGGCACTTTCACAAAGAATTAAAAACCTCGAAGACGATTTAGGGCTAACACTTTTTATTCGAGTTCCGGGAGGGACAACTCTCACGGAGCAAGGAGAAAAGCTACTCAGATATTGCCTCTCACGTAACTCGATGGAAGAAGAGCTTTCACAAGATCTCAACTCATCTCGATCTTTTGAGCTTGCTGGTACGATTCGCTTGGCAAGCTATTCTTCAGTTTTACATTCAGCACTGGTACCTGCACTTGGCGAACTTTTACGAAATAATCCAAATATCTTGTGTGAATTTATTTGTGTGAATACAGATGAACTCCCAGGACTTTTAGAGCGCGGTGCAGTTGACTTTATTGTCAGCGACCGTCACCTCGAAAAATCAAATTTAAAGGCGGTCGTTCTCGGCGAAGAGAAATTTGTTGCGATAGAAAGTAAGATAGAGAATTCTCGAAAAGACATTTTCTTAGATAACGATTCGAAAGACCGTGCTACCGAGTTTTTCCTAAAATCCCATAATCAATCCTCGCACAAATATCGAAGATCTTACTTTGGCGATTGCTACGGAATCATCAACGGTGTTGCACAAGGACTTGGTC
>JAYUEB010000451.1:0-4673 GCA_043739525.1 Bdellovibrionales bacterium | reverse complement strand
TCGAGAGCAAATGTCAAATTGGCCTCGTTATCGGTGGCGGCAATATCATTCGCGGAATGTCGGCTTCAGCAAAGGGTATGGATCGCGCAAGCTCAGATTATATGGGCATGCTTGCGACCTGTATCAATGCTTTGGCAATGCAAGATTCTCTTGAAAAACTCAATATCGATACGCGTGTTCAATCGGCAATTGAAATGAATGAAATTGCTGAGCCCTACATTCGTAGACGTGCGATGCGCCACCTTGAAAAAGGTCGCGTGGTGATTTTTGCTGCCGGCACAGGCAATCCTTATTTTACAACTGATACCGCCGCTGCCCTTCGCGCCATGGAAATCGACTCTGAAGTCATTCTCAAAGCGACCAAAGTAGACGGCGTCTATGATAAAGATCCCCATAAGCACAAAGATGCCGTCAAATTTGATGAACTGAGTTATATCGAAGTTCTCAATCGCCGCCTCAATGTGATGGATTCAACAGCGATTAGTCTCTGCATGGACAATAATTTACCAATTATTACTTTCAATTTGAACGAACCCAAGAATATCCTTAAGGCCATCTCTGGCGAAAAAATTGGAACTTTGATCAAATAATTGATTTAATTAGAACGAGGTAAACAAATGATTAATGAAATGAAAAATAGTGCGAAAGCTGGAATGGAGAAAGCCCTGGCTTCTCTTGGTGCCGAACTCAAAAAAGTTCGCACCGGTCGCGCCCAAGTTTCTATGCTCGATAATATTAAAGTGAATTACTACGGAACTCTCACTCCCCTTAATCAGGTCAGTGCGGTTTCAACTCCAGATGCAAAAAGTTTTTTGATTGCACCGTGGGAAGCTCCGATGTTGAAAGAGATCGAAGCTTCGATCACAAAAAGCGATCTTGGAATGGCTCCAATTAATGACGGCAAAGTCATTCGTTTGAAACTTCCAGACCTCACAGAACAACGTCGTAAAGAGCTTGTGAAAAACACTAAAAAAGTTGTTGAGGATGCAAAAGTCGCAGTTCGCATGGCTCGTCGTGATGCGAATGAGTTTGCTAAAAAAGCTTTGAAAGATAAATCAATGAGCGAAGACGATAATAAACGTGCTCAAGATGACATTCAAAAAATGACTGATCAATATATTGAGAAAGTCGACAAACTCGCTGCCGAAAAAGAAAAAGAAATCATGACAATATGAAGAGTTCTTTTTCAGACGCCTCTCCCAAACTTAGACATCTTGCGATTATCATGGACGGGAATGGCCGCTGGGCCAATAGCCGCGGCCTTGATAGAGCCTATGGACATGTCCGTGGCGCTCGCGTTGCAAAAAAGATGATTGAGAGTGCGTCTGAACGTAAGATTGAGTTTCTCACTCTCTACGCATTCAGTACTGAAAATTGGTTTCGCCCATTGCAAGAAGTGAATTTTTTAATGCGCCTTCTTGCAAGGCATTTGAAAAAAGAGCGTCGCTCTCTCATTAAAAATAATATTCGCTTTCAGACAATTGGTGACCTTACAAAACTTCCGGCTCCGGTTCAAACTGAGGTTCTGGAAACAATTCGAGCAACTTCAGAGTGTACTGGAATGAACTTGATTTTTGCTTTGAGCTACGGTGGCCGCCAAGAATTGACTGAGGCGATGAAAGGCTTGGCTCTTCAGCTTCAAAATAAAGAGATTCGTATCGAAGATATTTCTGAGCAACTGATTCAAGAGCATCTTTTTACTCGCGACTTACCAGATCCTGATTTAATAATTCGAACAAGTGGTGAGTTTCGTCTTTCAAATTTTTTACTTTGGCAGGCTGCTTATAGTGAGCTTTATGTGACCTCAACTCTCTGGCCCGATTTCAAAGAAAAGGACCTACAACTTGCTCTTGATTTTTATGCTGGTCGTGAACGTCGTTTCGGAAAAGTTGCTGCTTCTACAAAAAGTGAAGCCAGCCCACTGTGATTATTCGAACTATTTCAGCTCTCACAGCGATTCTTATTCTTGTCGCAACTTATATTTTTTTTCGTGAGAAGGGCCTTATTGCGATTTCCTCGCTCATTGCGCTTGTTGGAATCTTTGAATATTCGCGTCTCAGTTTCAAACCTCATCGAACGCCTAAATATATTCAAGCCGCGTTTTTTATATTAAGCGCAATTATTTACTTTGTTGTTCTCGATGAGGCCTTGTTTTCTCATCTTCTTATTGCACTTTGCTCGTGTGTTTTCTTGGCTATTCCGCTTTTGCGGGTTTCAACCAAAGAAGATCTCAATACGGCTCTTCAAGTTCAGATGGCAGGCCTAATGGGTTTTGTTTACGTTGCTCTATTCCCTGCCCTGGTGGTTAAGACCTTGCAGTTTGATAACGGTCTTAACTGGTTTTTGTGTTTACTCTCGATCGTTTTTGCTGGCGACACATTCGCTTATCTTTTTGGAAAGGCCTTCGGCAAAAACAAGTTACTTGAAGCTGTTTCTCCTAAAAAAACACTGCAAGGATCAATTGGTGGACTACTGGGTTCCATCTGTGCCGGTTGTTTTTTTCACTATTTTTGGATTCAAGAAATCCCAACTCATTATATGATTGCACTTGCACTCGTGACTGGGGTTTTTGCACAAATTGGCGATTTATTTGAGTCTCTCTTAAAGCGTATTGCCGACGTTAAAGATTCAGGTTCGATAATGCCCGGACACGGTGGATTTTTAGATCGAGTTGATGGCGTTTACTTCGCAGCCCCCGTCTTCTATATAGTTGTGTTTTTTATCACCCAGATGCATATCATCTAGATTGGTACTGGTAGGTCATTTTGGCACATTGCTACTGGTCACAAGTTTGACACAGGTCTAGTCAGTAATCACTTGAGGCGACTAAAATTAACCACTTCGGAGTTTAAAAATTAAAGCTTGCTTGAGATGCAAAAAGTTCTGGTACTGAGGCGCCAAGAGTTCTAAAATGAAACCTATGAATATACTCCATACGCTCGCAGATAAATTTCAAGGTTTTATTGAAGCTTCGATCCCAACAATTGTCCTCCTCGGCATACTTATTTTTGTGCACGAGCTTGGGCATTTCTTGGTCGCAAAGTACAACAAAGTGAGAGTTGAGACTTTTAGCCTTGGCTTCGGTCCAAAAATCATCAAGTACAAATGGGGTGAAACGACATATTGTCTGTCGCTCATTCCCTTAGGTGGATACGTCAAGATGTTTGGCGATGATCCCAATGCGGTGATTTCTGAAGAAGATAAAAAGCATTCTTTTACTCATAAGACTTTGAGACAAAAGACGGCCGTCGTACTTGCCGGCCCTCTCATGAATTTCTTTTTCGCAATTGTCATTTATACAGTTATGGCCGTTTACGGCGAACAAGCAGTTAGCCCAATCGTCGGTGACGTTGATGCCGGCAGTGCTGCTGCCCAAGCTGGATTTAAAGCCGGCGATACGATCTTGAGTGTTGCTCAATCCCCAATCAAAACTTGGGAAGAACTCGATCAAAAAATTGAAGAAAATGGTGGCCAAAAAATTGCTGTTGACGTCGTTCGCGAAGGTTCAAAAGAGAAAGCAACACTTGATGTGCTTCCACAAACGATTGCCAATAAAAATCTTTTGAGCTGGGAAGATAAAGTCGGCGAAGTTGCAGGTCTTAGCTTTTTTTCTAAAGTCAGCTTTGTCGGAATTTCAGACGATAAAAGCATTGCATATAAGTCAGGTTTACGAACGGGCGATCTCATCACTGAAGTCCAAGGTGAGAAGATCGATAAATGGCGCAGTCTCGGATCAAGACTCGCAGCTTTAGCTCGCACTCAAGATAAAATTGAACTCAAAGTTGAGCACGATGCCGCTTGGAATAATACCGATAAAGAGCCCGCTGAAACAACTTTGACTTTGGCAATTCCAAAGGGAATGAGCGACCTTGAAGGCCCAGCACTTCTTGAAAAACTCGGTGTTGAGTCTCCTGAAGTATTTCTTGCTGAACTTGAAAAAGATTCGCCTGCCTTCCGAGCTGGAATGCAAAAAGGTGACAAAATTCTTTCGATCGATGGCAAAGATGTCAAAAATTTTGATGCGATCGCCGCGGCCATACAGGCTTACTCTTCTGAAAAATCAAAAGCTTTGAACATCGTGGTCAGTCGCGATGGTCAAGTTGTAAAAGTACCTGTTCAGCCGGCTCTTAAAGAGCGCGCTTCGATTCACGGAAAAGAAGAAGTTCGCTATGAGATTGGTATCAAGCCTTTGATTTCAACCACTCAGGCAACTTTCACTTTGTCCGCGACAAATCCAATCGATGCGATTAAGCGCGGTGTTTTCCTCACTATCAAATGGACGAATGCGACGATCTTGAGCTTTGTTCGACTTGCTCAAGCGCGTATTTCTCCAAAAAATATCGGTGGCTTTTTCTCTATCGGAATGATGGCGAAACGTTCATGGCAAATTGGTCTCTCGCAGTTCTTAAGCACAATGGGAATCTTGTCTTTGAATTTATTTATTCTGAATTTGTTGCCAATTCCAGTTCTGGATGGCGGTCATTTGCTTTTCTATACAATTGAATTCGCAAAAGGTTCGCCTCTATCACTTAAGAAGATGGAGATGGCTCAACAGGTGGGAATGCTTTTACTCTTAGGCCTCATGGTCTTTGCGATGTTTAACGATATTACGAGGATCTTATCTTAACTTTGGCTTTTGACACTTCCACCTCGTTTGGAAGTGTCGTACTTTT
>JAYUEB010000450.1:0-13981 GCA_043739525.1 Bdellovibrionales bacterium | reverse complement strand
TGGAAGCCATGAAAATGGAAAACGAAATGCGCGCCTCGCACGATACTAAAGTGAAAGATGTCTTTGTAAGCGATGGTGATCATGTTGAAAGTGGCGCTGTCCTTATTTCGTTTGAAAAGCCTCCGAAGGGTGAATGAAAAAGTCTAAAGAGAGAAAAGATAGTTTTAAGAACTCAAGTCTCATCGAACTTCAGCCAAGTTATGATTCCACACACTGGAATCACTCAGCTTCTCCTGAGCGCTTAAGTACTCCCGGTGAATATCCATATACTCGTGGGGTTCAATCGACCATGTATCGTGGCAGATTTTGGACCATGAGACAGTACGCGGGATTTGGTTCCGCAGCTCAAAGTAACGAACGCTATAAAATCTTATTGAAAAAAGGCCAAACTGGCCTGTCGGTGGCTTTCGATTTGCCGACGCAAATGGGCTACGACTCCGATCATATCATGTCGACCGGCGAAGTCGGCAAAGTCGGCGTTGCGATTAGTTCGATTGAAGACATGGAGATTCTACTTAAGGATCTTCCACTCGATACGATCTCAACTTCCATGACGATCAATTCAACTGCGGGAATCTTGCTGGCTCTCTATATCGCTGTCGCTAAAAAGCGCGGCGTTTCAATGAAGCAAATCAACGGCACTATTCAGAATGATATTTTAAAAGAATACATCGCGCGCGGGACTTATATTTATCCACCAAAACCCTCAATGCGTATCATTACGGATATTTTTGATTTCTGCTCTCGTGAAGTTCCGTCGTGGAATACCATTAGCATTTCGGGATACCATATTCGGGAAGCTGGCAGCACTGCCGCGCAAGAAATTGCCTTCACAATTGCCGATGGAATCACTTACGTACAAGCTGCAATTGATCGCGGACTTGATGTTGATTCTTTTGCAAGTCGCTTGAGCTTTTTCTTTAACGTTCACAATAATTTTTTTGAAGAGGCTGCAAAATTTAGAGCTGCACGCCGTTTGTGGGCTAAGATCATGAAAGATCGCTTTCATGCAAAAGACGATAAGTCGTGGCGTCTACGTTTTCATACTCAGACTGCAGGTAGCACACTCACGGCTCAACAACCTGAAAACAATATTGTGCGCGTAACGATGCAGGCTTTAGCTGCGGTTCTTGGCGGAACTCAAAGTCTACACACAAACTCGATGGATGAAGCCTTAGGCCTTCCGACCGAAAAGGCGGCTACAATAGCTCTGAGAACTCAGCAGATTATCGCAAATGAAACCGGTGTTGCAGACGTCATTGATCCATTGGGTGGTTCGTTTTACGTTGAGAACCTAACCAATGAACTTGAAAAGCATGCAGAGCAATACATTAAACGTATTGAGGATCTTGGCGGAGTTGTGAAGTGTATCGAGTCTGGCTGGATTCAAAAAGAAATTCAAACAGCCGCTTATCGTTATCAGCGCGCAGTTGAAAGCAAAGAAGAGATCGTCGTTGGAGTAAACGACTTTGTTCAGGAGCAAAATTTCGATTCAGAGATTTTGAAAGTTTCTGAAGCCGTTTCAACCGAACAAATCGCAAGACTCACAAAATTTAAGGCCGGGCGCGATCAGGCTTTAGTCAAAAAGCATATCGAAACAATTAAGAAAGCTGCAGCTGGCACCGATAATTTGATCCCAATTTTTATCGCTGCTGTTGAAGACAAAGTCACACTCGGTGAAATTTCGGATGCGATGAGATCTGTCTTTGGCCTTTTCAAGGAAACAATCACGGTATGATGACGGCCCAACAAAAAATCTTAGATCTTTTGAAGGTCCTACCTGCTTCGCGTGATCCTGCCTGGGAGACGAGCTTTGTACAGACGCTTCCGCATGCCATGGTGAGTGTTAAAAATCCAGAGCCCCAAACGGGACCAGATTCATGGCCCTATCTGTTTGCCGAAATCTCAGAAACGAGCGATGAGCCTTGCCAACGAGTTGTCGAGTGGCTCACCGAACGCGGAATTGGACTCGCGATCAATCCTCAAAAGGCGATTCCAGATTTTGTTCTGACCTATGGAATGCTCTGCAATTTTCGCATGACTGGGCATTTTGTTTCTGATGTTCCAGCTTTCAGTGGTGATGCTGCTCAGATTTTTGTTGCCGAACCAAATGAGAATTATCTTCCGAAATATATGCGCGACATTTTGCGGGCTTTTTTTAATGATCAAAAGATCTTAAAGCCTCGGGTGACTCTGATCAGCCCAGATAAAAAAGTATATGATATGGCTTTTTCTTTGGAGTCTTTGGGTTCTCCACCAGAGAATGAACATGCGGGCATTTCTGAAGCTTTGTCTTGGTTTCTGCCGGCGCACTACGGGATTGTTTTAGTAAGTGAAAAGAAGATCTCGTCGGGCTTTGTAGATCTCTAGCCCCGGACGCTACGTTGGTATGACGCGATAATCCGAAATTCAAATTTTAAGTCGCATTTATTTGATTTGATTTGGGTCTTCAACTTGCATTTGCATATTGTATGACAAAGCAGCTTTTTCACGAGATAGATCACAAAGCTCTGCAGCGGACTCATATCAGAATCTTCGAGCTCGGTGATCGGGTTCACTCTGCTGAGAAAGATTTAATTGAAGCGCTTTATGAAATTGATCAGACACGAACTTATATTCGCTTAGGATATCGATCGCTTCTCGGATTTTGTATTGATGCGCTATGGTTTTCGCGAACACAGGCGCAAAGAATCGTCACTCAAGTTAGACGCTACGAACCAACGTAGCGTACAGGGCAGTTACTAGTCTAGTTCGCCTGGGCGAGGCAAAAGATCGATCAGACATTCTCTCCAATAATCGGGTGCCTCGTCTGTATAGTCGATTGCGACTTCAAATAGACCTTTATTGATACGCTTAGTTCGAACAATCGTTCCGCTGAGCTCAAGATTCATTTGTTCAAGTAAAAGAATCACTTTATTTCCGAGAAGTTCATTTAAGGTCAAACTATCACGAGCAAATTGGGCCAGAAGATCCGTGCGAGAAACATGAAGTAGAAAACCTGTCGGAGAGGCGTCGATTAAGACCGCGCTTTTAGCCACCACTTCGGCGTGATCAAGTGAGGTGAGGTTTTTCACGGTCACTGCGCTTGTTTCAATCCGCTCTGACACCCGCTTTTCTACTGCTGGTTTCGGCATCGGCACTCCCATTTCAAATTTGTCTTCTTCATCCATGTTTAATCTATCGGCTCGGGTGTTCCATTTATTAAGGACAAAAAATTTCGTCAAGATGTTCGACAAGCTTGAAAGCTGAATGAATTTCATTATTTGAAAAAGTCTCAAGATGAGACGGCATAAGAAATAAAAATATTTTGCCTCAAGTTTACTGAATAAACTCTGTTGGCCAAATAATGGATTCGCCAGCAGAGATTTTCATCATTCTTTCGAGCGAGAGCTTCGCAGTCGCGCGATACTTCTCTTCAACTTGTATCGCTGGAGAAAGTGTTTTGAGGGCGTTTCTGATCTTCTCTAAATTGTTCAGCTTCATGAAGGGGCAATGGTTGCAGCCGCAACTTCCGCCTTCCATAGGAGCTTGAATGAGAAGAGCGTCGGGACGAGCTTTCTGCATCTGATGCAGAATCCCTGTTTCAGTCGCTACGATAAACTCATTTACTGATTTGTTGTTCGTTACTTCTTCAAGTAAGCGCGATGTCGAGCCAACCACATCAGAAAATTTGAGAATTTCATCACTACATTCAGGATGTGCGATCACGAGTGCCTTAGGATGCTTTTCTTTTAATAAAAAGAGCTCGCGGCTTGAGAATAAAACGTGGACTTGGCAAGAGCCTGGCCACATCGTCATTTTTCGGCCTGTTTTTTTCATCAAAAATGTACCGAGATTGCGATCAGGACCAAACAGGATTTCACGATCTTTTGGAATTGAGGCGATGATCTTTTCGGCATTACTTGAAGTACAAATCACATCTGAAATCGACTTTACGGCTACCGAACTATTGATATAGGTAATGCAAATCGCTTTTGGGTGAGCTCTTCTCCATTCAAGGTATTTTTCATAAGGAGAATGTTCGACCAAAGAACAACCGGCACCTAAATCAGGTACTAAGACCGTCTTTTCTGGAGATAAGAGCTTCACGCTTTCAGCCATAAAAACAACGCCGGCTAGTAGGATAACCTTAGCTTGGCTTTTTTGTCCTCGTTGCGCCAAGAAATAGCTATCTCCGATTTCATCTGCGAGATCCTGGATGTCGCCCTCTTCATAAAAATGGGCAAGCAAGAGAGCTTCTTTATCTTTTTTGAGATCTTGAATTTCGGTTTCGATTGAACGCATAAAACGCCTCTAGGGGCGGCTTTAAGTCAGAGATCCGCCTTTGAGCGAAGTAATAATCCCTTTCGAGACGGTACGCAAGCTCTCGAAGACTCCGGCCCCAGAGGCTGCATTTGCTTCAAAATCTGGGACGTTATATTTATTTAAAGCGGTTCTGAGTTCTGCTACCGAAGCCACGTTTTTGAGATCACGCTTATTGTACTGAATCACCAGCGGTACTTCTTTGATGCTATAGCCCTGTTGCTCGAGGTTTTTTTCGAGGTTCCTGATAGATTCGATGTTCTCATCCATACGCTCAATTTGCGAGTCTGCGACGAAAATCACTCCGTCTAAGCCTTTCAAAATGAGCTTTCGGCTCGCATCGTAAATGACCTGACCTGGCACAGTATAGAGGTGTAAACGCGTTTCAAGTCCACGAATTTGGCCAACCATCAGGGGCAAAAAGTCAAAAAACATGGTGCGCTCTGGGTTCGAATAAAAGCGCATGATTTCCGTCGCATCATTGTTTTTAGTCGTATTGTGGTAAACCCATTGTAAATTGGTGGTCTTACCTCCAAGTGAAGGCCCGTAATAGACGATCTTACAGTGAATTTCTTTTGCTTCCTGATTGACGAATGCCAAAGCTTTAAAATCCCTTTTACTTATGTGAACCCAGTTCAATTCGGTTTTCGAGTGCGCGCCCTAAGGTTCTATCATCCACATAATCGATGTCGCTGCCAAGCGGAACTCCACTTGCGATCCGACTTAATTTCACATTTTTGTCTTGAAGGAGCTTTGTGAGATACAAAACGGTGGTATCGCCCTCCAGATCGGGATCAAGAGCTAAGATCACCTCGGTGATTTTCTCCTGGGCGCCATGATCACCTTCGTCGATTCTGACGAGTAATTCTTTAATTTTAAGATCGAGTGGCCCAATATTATCGAGAGGCGAAAGTGCTCCATGAAGAACATGGTATCTTCCGCGAAAGGCACCTGAGCTCTCAAGGCGAACGATATCGGATGCTTCTTCAACAACACAAATCAGATCGGAACGACGAGTATGATCTGTACAGTATCGGCAGAGGTCGGCCTCATCCGTATAAGAATAGCATTGAACGCAAGTATGAACACTCTCTTGAACGAGCTTTAAAACATCCTGAAGACTCGTTGAATACTCAGGAGTTCTTAAGACAAAGTAAGCCAAGCGCTGCGCAGTCTTTGGCCCAATTCCGGGTAGACGGCTCAGCTCATGAACTAACTTTTCAAGAGAATTGATTTTGAACACTAATTCAAACCTGGAAAGCTAAAGTTACCAGTTACTTTTTCCATTTCTTTAGCATTGCTCGTTTTAGCAGTTCGAAGAGCTTCGTTGGTTGCTGTGACAATGAGGTCTTGAAGCATTTCAACGTCGCCTGATTTCATCACTTCTTCTGTGATTTTCATTTCGAGGATTTCATTTTCACCACGAATTTTAACCGTCACAGCGCCGCCACCTGAAGTAGCTGTGTGTTCTTTCAAGGCCAATTCTTCTTGAAGTTTTTTGATCTTCATTTGTAATTGGTTGGCTTGTTTCATGAGATTTTGCATTCCGCCTGGTCCGCCTTTACCCTTCATGATTTCTCCTTTATCGACTTAATTTGAGCCTTAAACAGCTCTTGAGTTGATCGTACTAGTGGGTGATTTTCAATTTGTTTTTCAATCGATTTTTCTTCGGCCTGAATTTTCTTTTGTTCGATGACTTTGGGAGCCGAAGCCGACTCTGCTTCGCCCGTTAGCTGAGCCTGAATGCTGAATTTTTTATTCCAAAGTGTCTCTACAAACTTTTCAATTCGTCTGAGGTTATCTGGTTCTTTGAGTTTATCGATGAGAAAGCTCATCTTTTTTGGAACTCCAAGTCTCAGCACCGTGCCATCAATGGCCATAAGCTCGGTATTCTCTAAAATGGCGCCCAAAAGGCCATTTGATTTTTTAACCTTTTCGACAAAGTTAATCCAAAGTTGAGTCGGATTTTGGAAATCAAGAACAGGACCTGCCGAAGGCTTGCTATCAAAATATTGTGGTCCTGGCTTCGGTGTAAATCCTGGTGCCGCCGCTTTCGCAACCGGTGGCGGAGGAGTCGAAGAAGCAGTCGGCTGAATCGCTGCCGCATAATTCTTAACAGGTTGAGGAGCAATCTGGGCAACCGCTTCTTTTGCGTTCAAAAGATTTTGCAAATCATGAATACGAGGAGCCGACGCCATTCGGAGCAAAATGATCTCAAGAACAAGTCTTGGATCTTGAGCGCGAAGCAAATCGTTCACCCCTTTGAGGGCCATATCAAACATGAAATGCAAATCTTCTTCGCTGAGTTTCATGGTCAGTTTTCTTAAGGCTTCAATCTCAGTCTGCGGAAGATCCAGCATGTTTTCAAGATTCACGCGCTCGGGATCAATCATGCGAGCAATCAAAGCGTGGCGAATCTCTTCAAGCAATTCTTGCGCAAAAATTTTGTAGTCGTAACCGCCACGAAATATTTTTTCAATAATTTGTAGAACGGCTTGGGCATCGCGAGAAGCGAGTGCCGTCAAAGTTTCAAGCAAAACACTGCGATCTGTAAGACCTAAAACCTCAACAACACGTTCGTGAGATAGTTTTTCTCCAGAACAAAAACTAACGACCTGATCGAGTAAGCTTTGTCCATCTCGCATAGAACCATCTGCTTGACGAGCAATGATCCATAGCGCTTCGGGAGCAAATTCAATTTTTTCGGCATCACAAATTTTTGCAAGATGATCGGCAATCTGTCTGGTTGGAATTCGTCTAAAATCGAATCTCTGACAACGACTTAAAATCGTATTGGGAATTTTTTGTGCTTCCGTTGTTGCAAGTACAAAAATCGCGTGCGGTGGTGGTTCTTCAAGAGTTTTCAATAAAGCATTGAAGGCACTTGTCGTGAGCATATGAACTTCATCGATAATATAAACTTTGTATTTGCCGTGCGAGGGCATATAGCCAACGCTCTCACGAAGTTCACGAATCGAATCGACACCGTTGTTACTCGCACCATCGATTTCGATGACATCGAGACTACGTCCGCTTGAAATATCTGTGCAAACTTGGCACTTTCCACAAGGAATAAAATTTTTGACATTCGGGCAGCACAAAGTTTTTGCTAAGATACGGGCCGAAGAAGTTTTGCCGGTTCCGCGTGTTCCTGTAAAAAGCATGGCGTGCGGAAGCCGATCATTTTTCAAAGCATTAATCAACGTGGTGGTGATATGATTTTGGCCCACGAGTTCTTGAAATGTTTGTGAGCGCCATTTGCGCGCTAAAACTTCGTAAGCCAATTGAACCGCCATTTGGAGTTAAAAAAGTGGCCGGGTATCCCGTGTCACATAATTCCGGAGTTACCGTTGCTTCCTTCCGGACCTAGCGGAGTTAGCTCGGTTTTATTGCATGGGACCCGGCCGACCTGAACTTAGCCTAAGGCAGGCTCTAGGAGCAAGAACTGAATGCCTCGAAAGACTCGAGTTTTGCTATGGCGTGCCGCGTTTATTCAAGCCCCAAAATCTTCTGAAAAAATCGAAAAGTCATGGCCCATTGATAGGAAAAGCTTTCATGGCTCGACATTGCGTGGCCGCCATCCATATTTTCAAAATAATAGACGAGATGCCCCTGATCTTCCATTTTAGCTGCCATTCTTCTAGCGTGAGCTGGGTGCATGCGATCATCATTTCTTGCCGCAACAAAGAGCACATTTGGATAAGTTTTCTCCTTGAGGACATTTTGATAAGGCGAATATTTCTCTAAGATTTCAAAGTACTTCGGATCTCTTGGATCGCCAAATTCGCCCGTCCACATTTCTCCAGCTGATAAGAGAGGGTAATTGATCATGTCCTCCATTGGGACGATGGCCGCGACGGCACCAAAAAGCTCAGGCTTTTGGGTAAAAACCGCACTAACCAAAAGCCCTCCCCAGCTCGAACCGTAAATTCCTAATTTTTGAGGTGATGTAATTTTTAAGTGAAAAAGATCTTCTGAGATTGCTAGCAGATCATTAAAGGTATTTTGCTTGTTCTCTTTCATGCCGGCAGCACGCCAATCGGCGCCAAACTCCCCGCCTCCTCGTAAAACCGCGTTGACGAAAACTCCGCCTTTTTCTGCCCAAGCTTTTCCGACGTGACCTAAATACCAAGGCGAATTGACCTCATCAGCTGCGCCATAGCCGTAAATGAGCGTTGGGTTTTCAGAATTAAAAACCATATTTTTTTTGTGAATCAGAAAATAGGGAATACGGGTTCCATCTTTACTTTGAGTCCATTTAATTTCACTCACAAGATCTTTTGTATCAAAGGCAATCGGTCTTGTTCTTATGAGCTGCGGTTTCTCTTTATTTCCTGAAACAAAATACATTTGTTTTGGTGTCAAAAAATTAGAAAAATAAAGGATGAAGTTATCACTGTCGCTGCTGACACTCTTAAGTGAAATGGTTCCGTTATTTGCAATTGGGTAGTTTTCGGACCGCCACTCGCCTTTATCTTTTTTGATGCTAATCAAGCGACTCGTAACATCCTTTAAAAGTTGAACCCAAACAAAGTTTTTGCTCACCCGGACTTCGCCGACAAATTCATTCGGTCCGGGAGCATATATTTCTTCGGCCTGGAGTTGTCCAGTTCTCATAAGATTCATTGAAACCGCAATTATAGCATCTTGCTTGAAATGGTGATGGGCGATGTCCCAAGATTTTTTAAGTTTAACAATAAACGAGTCGCCCACAACTCCCAGCAAATCCGCATCCGACGGCAGATTTAATTTGAAATCGAAAGCGTTTCGAGTTCGAACCCAGTAGTCTTTATCTCGAAAATCAAAATAATCTGCTAATATGAGTGGCTCTTTCAGGCTTTCAATTTCTTCATCGTAAAAGAAAACTCCCGTCGATTTCGCATTGGCCTTAAACGCTGATTTAAGTTGATCAATACTTTGTCCCCGAGACCAAATACGAGCATCGAGACCATATCCTCCGGCAGAAATCGAATCCTTTCCAAAGTCGGTCATCAATAAGATTTCATTTTCATTTATCCACTTTGCTTGAGTCTTAAATGCTTTATCAACCGTGAAACTCGTCGGGCCAGTGACAAATATTTTTTGTTTTAAATTAAATTCTTTTACGACGACCTGATCGGCTCCTTCTAAAGAAAGAAATAACAAACATTTTTCAAATAGAGGTGCGAAGCAAGCCGAGTCACTTAACAGGAGGTTCTTGTGCTCTTTCGCTGAAAGAGAATCCAGATCGACCAATGTCTCCCATTTCTCTTGCTTTTTTAATAGATCAGCTAGAAGAATGCGGCGCCAAATTCCATTTTTATGCTTATCGTTTTTAAGAGTATTGTAAAAATAAGCTCCGCGAATAATTCCAGTTGGTAAATTTTCTTCTGAGTTTTCTTTCTTTAAGATTTCGGCATAACTCTCCTTAAAACTGTCGTCTTTTGCAAAGTTTTCTATGGTTTTTCTATTTTGATTTTCAACCCATGTGTCGACTTGAGGGTTTTTAATCTCGACCAAATATTGATAGTTATCTTTGAGGTTGAGTCTATTTTCCGAGGCACATGAAGCCAGAAAGCTGACCGCTATCGCCATTTTGAATAGAGATAAATTCATTTCTGACTCCTATGATCCCAACCCAGCACTGCCCAATTCTTTTGAGAAGACAAAAGCTGGTACAGATTCAGGGTCACTAAACTGCCAATGAACTTCGGAAGGAACATTCGATGTTTTTTTTGTTTGATGAGACGGAAAATGTTTACTTAGAGCTTCACCCATCGCGACAGCCGAGTCAAAAAACTGCCAAGACGGAAGCAATTTCTCGAAAGTCGTTTTAATCCAAGGATAATGAGTGCATGCAAGGAGTGCAACGCCACCAGGGAGTTTTTCATAAGCCTTCAAATACTCATATACGGTTTGTTCTAAAATCTTGTGATGAATCCAAGACTCTTCGATCATCGGGACCAAGAGTGGGCATTCTCGTTCAATCACCTGCACTTTCTCACCCAGTACTCCGTGAATGAGCTCGAGGTAAGTGTGGCTTCGAACTGTCGCGCGAGTTCCCAAAATTAAAATGGGTTTATCGGTCGATTTTAACTTCTTGAAGTTTTGAACAACGCTTTCAACACCCGCATCTACGACACTAAACACAGGGGTTTTGTCTCCCATTACTTTCCGAATTTCCTCAATCGCTATGCACGAGGCGGTGTTACAAGCGACAACCAAGGCATCTACTTTCTGACCACTGATATATTTCGCGGCTGAAATCGCAAGATTTTTAATTTGCTCTGGGCTTTTTGTTCCATAAGGGAGATTGGCGTTGTCCCCAAAATAGAAAAAATCTTCGCTCGGAAAACGCTGAATCAGCTCTTTCAAAACTGTCACTCCGCCAATGCCCGAATCAAAAACTGCAATTTTCATAGAGCTGCCGCAATCCTTTCGAGCTGATGAAGTTCGTCGGCCCAATAGTTGTAAGTCGTGAAGTTCGGAAAAATACGTTTAAAAAACGGATCATTCCACCGGTGCGAAATCCACGCCGCATAAGAAATGATTCGAAGACCCCTTAAGCCCTCAATCAAATGCCAGTCGTCAGGAAGAGTTCGAAGTTCTTCGTAACCTGAACACATCTCATCATATTCGCGACTCGCATAAATATCTGTTGAGATTCCGCTGAGGAGCATCCAAAAATCTTGAACCTCAGGGCCATTTACAAAATCATCAAAGTCGACAAAGAAAAACTCGTCGCCTGAATGCAGAAGATTGCCCTTATGACAGTCACCATGAATACGAATATAGTTTTCGGGAACTAGCTCGTCTTCGAGGTATTCTAAGATGATTTCACAGACATCGAGATACGAATTAAGTAATTCAGGGTAAACAAATTTCTCAAGTCTCGGTAAAACGTCCCATCCAAAAGTTTTTGCATCGAGAGTGAGTCGATTTTTCGCTTTTTTTCTTGAGCCTACGTTGTGAATGCGCGCAAGTAGCCTCCCGACTTGTTTAAGTTCTCCACTTAAAAATTCTTGTGGATTTCGACCCAGCACACGTGGAAACAGCGCGGTTCGATATTTTCCTGAATAAACGAGAGTTCTCTTGTTTTTGAGTTTAAGAGCCGCCACGGCAGAGATCCCCTCTGCTTTTAATTCATTTAAGAATTCGTGTTCATCGAAAATGGCCTCATCTGTCCAACGGCCTGGTCGGTAAAACTTGGCAATGAGGCGCTCTTGAGATTCCGTAAAAATATCAAAGACTCGATTTTCGTAAGAATTCAGCTGAGAATACTCTCCCGTCGGTCTGAATCCAGCCAGTTCAACCGCCTCTAAAATCACCTGAGGCGTCAGGGCATCAAAGTCGTTTTCATTTTTCTGGTTCATTGGCCTCTTTCAGACTATTGTCGTATCTCATGTTTAACCTATTTAAATCTCCCCTTGCAAAAACAATCTCAGACTCGGCGAGAGAAGAAGTCTTATCGTTTGATGAAAACTTGATTCAAGTGGAACGTGAGTCCTTTCGTCGTCGTATTTCGCTCAGTGTCTCGTTGAACGATGAAATTCGAGTGCGTGTTGCAAAATCAACTTCGACTCATGAGATTTTGCAGTTTTTGAAAATACAACGGGAATGGATCACGGCGCGACTCGATAAAAATTCAGATTTTCGTCTTAAATATCCTAAAAAAAACTATACCGCTGGAGAGAAATTTTTATTTTTCGGCCGTATTTTTTCCCTGAAATTTGAAGAAGCCGAGAATGCCTTGGGACAGATATACATTCGAGGTGAGAACTTAATTGTGGGTGTTCCGGGCCTTGCAAAACGCGGTTTTCGTGCGGACATTCCACATCCTGAAATGGTAAGGCCAATTCGCGATTTTTATCGCCATCAAGGTCGAAGCTTTATCCAAGCAACGACTGCGGAATTTGCTGAGAAGATGCAACTCTTTCCGAAAGATCTTTCGTTTCGATCGCAAAAAACACGTTGGGGGAGTTGTTCGACGAGCGGACATCTCAGTTTTAATTGGCGCCTAATCATCGCACCGAAAGACGTCATCGAATATGTGATCGTTCATGAACTCGCGCATCTCAAACACCACAATCATTCTAAAAACTTTTGGAACCTTGTGGCGACCCAAATTCTAAATTATCGAATTTTAAGAAAGTGGCTGCGCGACAATCAATTTGAAGCTGATTTTTTAGCCAAAAAGTCTGAACTCTGGCGTGACTGATCGCAATTAGAGTACGCGAAATAAACAAAATCCTTTGCCTTTTCTAAAACTCAGTGAAAGGCTGATCCCGGAGTTCAAAACGATTATGGCAACACCAACGACAGAATCCCAAAGCCTGCAAAATCCACCGCTGATCCATGACTACACGGATTATCGCGTCTATTTGAAAGACATATATGAGTTTCGAAAAGTGAATGAGAGCACGGGAATGCGTGCCTACTCTTACTCGCACTTCTCCGCAGCGGCGGACATTAAATCGCCAAATTATTTAAAGCTCATTATTGAAGGTAAGCGCAATTTATCAGATGACATGATTTCAAGATTTGCACGAGCCTTGAGACTCGAAAAACAACAAGTTGAAGAATTCAAAGCTTTGGTTCACTACAGCCAAGCAGACGAGCCTGTTGAAAGAAATAAATATTTAAAAGATTTAGCTGAAATCAGAGCCGATCAAGAAAATGCAAGTGATGCCGACAAACAAAAGTGGGAAAAAGTTCCAGGGTGGATTGGTTGGGTTCTCTACGCAATGATGGATCAAAAAAATACGGGCGTTGAGCCTGAACAACTTCAAAAACTGTTCCGCGCAAAAGCCAGTGTTCAAGAAGTGCGTGATTCTCTTCAAAAGTTAATTGCAGCTGGTGAAATCGTTACCGATGAAGCCACTGGCGAATTAAAACGTCCACGCGAATTGATCGATACACCACAAGATCTACCAGTTGCTCTCATTCGTCGCCTTCAGACCGAACTCATCTATCTTGGAATTGAATCTTTGTTCCGCGATTCTCCTAAAGATCGTGAATTTGGAGCTTTAACTGTTGCTCTTACTCAAGAAGAGTTTGAACAGACGAGATTTGAATTGAGACAACTCCGAAAACGTATTCATAAAGATGTGACCGTGAAGCGCCAAACGTCAAAAGGCGATCGCGTTTATCAACTTAATATTCAATTATTTCCTGTTACTGAAAAAGCTTAGGCTTAAGACCTCTCAGTTTCCCTGAACAGATGCCTGGTATACTGAGTCAGTTGGCCGGCTGACAGAGCGGGTTCGATGGATTCAGCAGGCTGAATGATTTATAAACTCACGAAAATTAAATAGGAAACGCGGAGCCGCCGCCCCAGTGGGCAGTCTGCCCGTCGCAGTTTCAGGAGACAGACCTCAGTTTGCCTGGCCCTGCTTTCTTTGTTTTCCCTGATTTTAGAGCTTCGTTTTCTTTAAATTCAAATCCAAAACTTCTTTAGCGATTTGCTTTTGCTCATCTTCAGGTAAACACTCGTAAAACTGCGGAGACTTCTGAAGAGCCGCGAGCGTCTGACTTGCCCTTTCCAAATCTTGATCTTTTTCTCGACTCGCAAAACAAGAAGCCACTTTGCGAATGGATCTACTGAATCCAAGTAAGTTCGGACAACGCAAATTTTTAGAGGCTTGATAAGTATTTTTACCTAAGGCCGGCGCCTGAAGAGCCCCCATATTTCCAGGAAGGC
>JAYUEB010000449.1:0-1502 GCA_043739525.1 Bdellovibrionales bacterium | reverse complement strand
CGTATTTCACCCGAGTGTCTTTTAGATGTTCAACGCTGATAATTCGTGGAGTTTCACCTGTGGCGGTCTTAAGCCCAATATGCTTCAGATCTTGATTTGGACGCCAACACTGTATCATGGCTCTTACTCCTAAAACGAAACCAACCAATAGCATCGGCGGAAGAAAGACCAGTGAGACATGAAAGAATTTTCCGTACCCAAGCATCCCAGAGAGAAAGCTTTCATTGAAAATATGGGGTGACAGTCGGTATAAAACTCGTAAGTGAAGATTGTTTGCAAACACCATAAGAGTCGAATTGGCTCCCCAGCACGTCATAATTATTAACGCCCAGAGTGGATGTTTTCGCACTAAAATTCCAAGCCCCTTCATTGAGGCCGTCATAAACAGTTGGCAGAACTTCAAGAAGGCCATGAAGATATTCTCCATTGCGCCCCCGTTTTTATTGTCATTGGTCAAATTAAAATCCTTTCTGATTTATCTTTTTCATTTTTCTATATAACTTTTTGTCAAAGCGATGATCACATCACTCCCAGCAGGGATAGTGATATAATCTTCTGATTCATTTAGTTTCGACGCCTCACGATTTGCTTCAGCTTGCGAAGATTTTGAAATTCCTTGATAGGCTGCGTTTTGCAGCTCAAGCTTTGGCGCAGCCATACCGTTTACCATTTCTCTCTCAGTCATAATTTCAGTCGCTCCTGAGACGACAGCTAAGCCAACCGCAGATAGAACCCGCAAGTCAGAATTGCTGTTAACCGTGCCAGCAAGCCCAGGAGAGTAGTCTTTTGGATTTAAAGCCTGAGCTTCGATTTCAAACTCATGTCCCTCTGGCGAGAGTGCTTTATTAAGACTCAAATAGACTTTCTCGCCCTTGCCGGAATAAGTGACTCGCCCAAAGAGAATGGTGTTTTTTTCAATCTCAGCGCCTATCTTTGATTTACCGCCGTATGGTAACAAGACCTTTATGGTCTGATTTGGCTCCCTCGTATCAATCGACGTGAGGGTTTTACCAATCAGACTCGTGCCGATCGGAACTGTTTTTGATGGATCACCCGCATTGTCCCTTGCTATCACTTGCGTCGCTTTGTAGTTGAGTCTCGAGATCATACCAGACCTTCCAGAGCCTTGGGTCTTATTGGTTTTGGAACTGGTCAATAAGCTTTTCACGCGTGGATCTACCGAAACGGGCGGCACACCCGAACCGGCATTGGGAGTCTCGTTCATAAGTTTTTTCTCGGAATGACCGATGAAACTGGTATCGACATGAAGTAAGAGCCAAATCGTTGGCAAAAACATGATAGAGGCTAAAATAAATAAGAGCATCCAAAAAATCGGACTGTTCAAAATACTCATGAGCCCATCTTTTTTATCGTATCCAAGTTTGAAAAGTGCCTTCGGCTTTGTCCAGAGAATGTTTATTAAAAACAGCTTCATTTTAAGTAGACCTTGGCGATATTAAAGGTTGCGTGCTCCGTGTTCATTTCGATCGAGATAGTGACGT
>JAYUEB010000448.1:0-1503 GCA_043739525.1 Bdellovibrionales bacterium | reverse complement strand
TCATTGCTGAGAGAATTCGCTCGCTCGGTATTCATGCCCCAGGCTCTTATACTCAGTTTCGAGAACTCGCATCTATTAAAGAAGAAACTGGAGTTCCGAAAGCTAAGGCGATGATTACAGACCTTGTCATTGGCCATGAGACAGTTGCAAAGACGGCAAGATCCATTTTTGAAGTTGCTGAGGATGGCCATGACGAAGCGACACTTGATCTCCTCACTCAAAGAATTCAACTTCATGAAAAAACGGCATGGATGCTTCGAAGTTTACTTGAGGTCGAGTGAGTTCATTTGGAATCCACTGGTTTCGACGTGACCTTCGCATTGCCGGAAATCCGGCATTAAGAGCTCACTTTAAAAAGCATAAAGGCCATATTCTCGGCCTTTTTTGTTTTGATTCGCAATTTTTGTCCCGCGAAGATTTTTCTCATCATCGATTTGCCTTCTTTTTAAAAAGTTTAAAGGCCCTAAAAGAAGAAATGCAAAGTGCGGGAGGAGATCTTCTCGTCCTAGATCAGTTACCTGCTGATGCATTTCAGAAAATTTCGACCAGTCTTAGTAAGAATTTCGAACTTAAAACTGTCAGTTGGAATCGCGATTATGAACCTTTTGCACGTGAACGTGATCAGAAAATAAAAAAGCTACTTATCTCTGAGCTGGGTCTTGAATTCATAACTGAACGAGACCACTTAATCATCGAGCCTCATGAGCTGACAAAATCAAGTGCTCCCTCAGAGAAAAACTACTATCAGGTCTACTCACCTTTTGCGAGAAAGTGGTATGAACTTATACATACAAAAGAATTCTCAGACAGAATCACTAACCAACAAGACGGTTTAAAATACTTAAGCCTGAGCCACCACAAAACAGACCTTTTTCAACTCAAATGGTCCCAAGTTTTGAACGACAAACATTATTTCCAAGATGCACTTGAAAAATTTGAAAAGCAGAATTCAAAACAGGTTCGTATTCCAATTCCCGAGGCCGGTTCTCAGATTGCTTTTGCAAGACTTAAGAAATTTTCGGATCATATTTCTCAATACGACAAAACGAGAGACTTTCCAGATCAAGATGGCACTTCACTTTTTTCTTTTTATTTTAAAAACGGTAGTCTTACGACCTCACAGGTTATCTCCTACTTGAAACTTCAAAATTTGAATTACGAATCTGAAACTGGTGAAAATAAATTTTTGAAAGAACTTGTTTGGCGCGAATTTTACTATTCGATTCTTCATCATGTTCCAAGAGTTGAATCTGAAGCGTTTTTAGAAAAATACAAATCGATTAAATGGCAAAACGATCCATCTCTCTTTCAAGCCTGGTGTGAAGGCCAAACGGGCTATCCAATCATCGATGCTGGCATGAGGCAGCTCAATACGACGGGCTGGATGCACAATCGCGTGCGCATGATTGCGGCTAGTATTTTAATTAAAGATTTTTTAGTCGATTGGCGCGAAGGCGCGGCCTGGTTTATGGACACATTGGTTGACGCTGATTTGGCCCAAAA
>JAYUEB010000447.1:0-4694 GCA_043739525.1 Bdellovibrionales bacterium | reverse complement strand
TTTTTTCTGTTTTTACTTTGCTTAGTGAAGCCGAAACTTGGCTTGACGAGCCTGTGGTACATTGCCCTTAGGATATAAACAATAATATGAAAATATTTTTTTCGATTTTAATTTATTTGTTTTTAGTGTTTCAACCGAGTTTCGCAAAAGACTCGATGAGCGGGTTTCTCAGTTTTGAATGTCAAATCATAGACTTTCAAGGTAAGCTCCTTAAAAAATTTGGTGGCGGCCATTGTATTTATCTCGATGACGGAAGTGTTCTTTCAAGTTCACAAAGTTTTTTAAAAAAAATTTCACCGGACGAAAAGCTTTTGTGGGGAAAGCGTTTGAATTCTCACCACACGATACGTCTATTTGGCGACAAAAACTTTTTGCTGTTAACGTCATCAGTGCATCTTTATGAAGGTGAGCTCTTACGATTTGACCGAATTAGTTTGTTTGATTTTGATGGAAATGAAGTTAATTTTTTTGATTTTTTTGACCATGCCAAAGAGCTTTTAGAGAGAGCCTCTGATTTAACTAAGCCATATCGAGGCGCAACATTTCCAACTTTTCAATCCATCCAAGATGATATGACAGAAGCTGAAAAATTAAATTTTAAACCAGTATATCACGAGTTTTCGCATGCGAATTCGATTTATGAAATTCCTGACAATAAGATTTATAAGAAAATGAAAGCTTTTAAAAAAGGTAATTTTATCGTTAGCGTCAATGGACTCGGTCTTGTCTTTATACTCAGTGGCGATTTTAAAAAGATTTTATGGTCTCTTCCTTACTCTGGCATGAACGTGGGGGGTGGCCTGCATGACATTCAAATTGATTTATCTCGAAGTAAACTTTTATTCTATAACAATAACTATAAGAGCGATTCGTCTTCGATTGAGAAATTTGATCCCATTACAAAGAAAAAATCTGTCATTTTTTTCGGGACTAAGGACTTTGTGTTTTATGGAGAGTCTCAGGGAAGTGTTCAAGAGTTGGGTGATGGTAGTTATTTGGTTTCACAATTCAATAAGAGTTTAGGAAGTAAAGTTTTCATCGTAAAAGATAAAGTAGTAACCTGGCATCTTGTACCGACTCAGGAGGGACTTGTGGGGCGTCCGCTAGATGGCCTTCAGGAAGTTAAGAAGCTTAATCTGGAGTCTTTTTTTAAGAATCATTTGTAAGCTCGGAGGGCCTGGACTTCATTATGGATAGGTCAAATTATTTTAGACTATTTAAATTTTGATAGAGGTCTAGTCTTCTAAAACTCAGTTATTATCAGTTGAAAGCCGATAAAGCCTTATGCGAATGGGCATATTGGCTCTCTTTATTTTTTGTTTCTCTACCGTAAGCGACGCCGAAGCGAATCGCTTTTGCAAATTTTTCTCAAGATTCTTTTTTGGTTCAGAAATTTATACACCCAATATATCCGACGTTCACAGTGTAACAAGAAAGGCAATTGAAGATGCTCAGCGTGCGAAAGAAAGCGTCGAGGTCACTTCAAATAAAATCGCAGGAATTGTTGGTCGATGTGTTTTGAATCCTCCCGATCAAGTTTCTGAGAATCAACTAAAAGGACCAATTAATTACGACACGCTTGTTCTTCCGTATATGACTGGAGCCAAAAGTTTTACCCCGGCAGAGTCGCCTCTATTTTTACAGGCTCGCGACTTGAATATTCCCGGCTTGAACGCTCAAAGTTTAGTTGAAATCGATTCACTTGCGCGTACAATTTACGCCGAAATGGCAAAGTGTGCTCCTATTGGAGATGAATATTTATTAGCGATCGCGAGGGTAATAAAAAACCGCACGGATGCCGTTGAGTCGAGACGCGGTTATGTTTTCACGAAACATCCGAAAGCGAGTCATCTCAAAATAATCAAGGCAGGCAGAGAATTTATTAATAGCGAAGATGATCACTGGCCCGGCAAAGATACGGCAAGCAAAGTCTCGTCTTCCCCAGTTCAATTTAGTGCTTGGAATAGTTATGTCATCGACTTCGATGCTTTGAACGATGCTAGAGATGACGAGATTCAGAGCCTTATCTCCAAAAAGATGTCCAAAGCTAAGGCCAAAAAAAAGGCCGAAGAAAGTATTAAGGCCAATCCCAAAACTCTCAAGTATTATAAATTTAATGAATCTGGTTTACTTCAAACGCTTTGTCCCCCTAGTAGCAAGACAAAAAAATTCTTCACAGGTGGAAAGCCCTCAGTTGCAATGCAAGCTATTTGGAAAAGTACCGTAAAGGTTGCTGTTGAGGCCACCCTTTATCCGGAGCAATTCATTGCAAGAACAAGACACATGGCCAATGTTCTCAATTATACGTCTGATCGAAAAAACTTTTTAGACTTTACTCAAGTTCATCCGATGGTTGACGGCCGTCCAATCGACAATGACAAATGCATCAATCTTTGGGTGGATACAAGTAAGTAATCTTGGAACTCAAGCGCTCAAATTCTCAAAAATCAACACGGCTCCTGTGCTAAAATAAATAATGTTTGTCATTACTCAGATTTTTAGTTTAGCATTCAAGGCAATTAAACCTAACAGATGAGGGGATTCATGCGTTTAAATATGTTCAAATTGTTACTAGTTGCTCTTGTTTTACCTTTGCTCGCCGCTTGCGGAAAGCAAGAAGACAGCTCTGGTTCGCCGGTCGTTTCAGTTGAGACTGTTCAAAACCATCAGTCCTCTTACCCAGCTCAAGCCTCAACTGTTTTTGGTGGTTGGTCGGCGCCCGACCAACAAAACAATGGAATGAATTTTAAACTCACAATGTTTATTGCCGCAAGCAAAGTTGGGGTGTTAGTTATTTGCGAATCTTCAGACGGCTCAAGACTTTCGGCCTTTGTTGAAACTCCTGCAACTGTGACGTCGTCAACGATTACAATTAATCGAGGAGCTGAAGCCAGCAAAGATATTGGCGACAAACATTGCCATGCGAGTATTGAGGCGGGCACTACTTCGTATTCTATGATGAATGATCAGATAGTTATGGGTAGCGGAAATCTGAGCCGCGCTTATTGAGACATTGTCTTTTTTCGTTCTTAAGGCAGCGGGCTTCGGTCAGCTGTCTTTCCGTTTCAGTAGCAGTTTGCCGTGGAGATCTTATTGCTCGGCTGAGACCGACGAGCAAATGCTTGATTTCCACCATTATAGGTTCTTGAGCAATCGACTTTTTGGTGGTGAGAATATTCGCCACATGCGAATTCATGATTCTTTAACTTGGGAGGAGTCTTTTTCTAATTTTCAAAAAGGTCTCACCTCCGGCAGATGCCTTTTGTAAAATCAAGATAATAGCTTGGTTTGCGACATTTTAAGTTTGATCGATAAAATACAAATAGGGATTTTTATCTGGAAGATCTTTTTGAGCTTCTTCGCAATTACCTGCTGAGAGATCTTTATCAAATTTTCTTTGAACCTGAGAACAGCTAAGTTAAAAAAACACCAAGGAAAGAATCAAACATCTTAGACCGCGCTCTACCATAGAACCTCCAAAAGACGAGTTAAAAATTCACGGCTTTTGGAGGTCTATAAATTAGGTCTTTATTTACAAGAAGATTTTAATTTTGTAGCCCAATTCCATCCTGGACATGCGCACCCAGTTTTTTAATAGGAGGCGTAATAAATTATTCCCCGCCACCATTATTATTCACGTACCAGAACTGTATGCTAATGCCCGGAGAAAACAGGCCCTCATTCCCAGAATTATCCACGGCTGTCACTTTGTAGGTATAGGTTTGAGCGTTTACAACATTTAAATCCATATAACTTGTAGTTACGCTGGCTGACTGAGTAGCGATGAGTACGTTGTCACGATAAATTTTGTAGGAGGCGACTATGGCGTCGTCGTGTCCAATTGCCCAATAGATTTTGATTCCCGTATCCGCAGAATAACCGGAAGGAGCAGGGAGTGTATTGGGTGCTTTTGTGTCGGCAGTCGGAAGAGATTGCCATGGATTTGCGAGCGGGTCTCCAATGAATAAACCTTGAAAATTTTGTTCGACACTTTGCCAATAGGATTCGATGAGAGTCATGCCTGAGGTATAGCGTGCCATCAAAATAGCAGGATCAGAAAATTTTTGTGTATAGGCACAAGGTTCAGAAACTGTTCCGAAAGAACCAGTGGCTCCTGCTGCAATAAAATCAAGAATAGAAATTTGTCCCATTCCGCCGTCGAGATCGCCTCCAAATGAAGTTAAGTTGTCTGCTACTGCTCCCGGTAAATAAACATTGGATTCACCAATATGAAGAACATTTGCGAGCCCTTGAAAATAAAAGAGGATGTCTGGTCGCTGAATAAAGTTTGCGTTTACTTCGCTGACGTTTAGGTAAGGACTAATAATATTTCCTAACTTACTCGAGTTAAAATATTGTGCGCGAATAGATCTCACGCTGTCTGTTGTCAGCATGAGCGATGCAGATCCCTTTGGGTGAGAATGGTCAGATTGAAGGCCTCGATCAATCAATACCTTTGCTTGATCGATCGTGCGTGCCGCGAGCATCATCGAAGGCCGCACATTTTTTTGAGTGAAGGGCTGGGTGAGGTTCACGTTGAACAATGGATTTTCAGCTCCGAAGTTACAGGTACTTACACAAGGACCAGACTGAAACCCCATGCTAACTGCGGATGTGATTGAATTACATTGTACACGATAAGGAAGCTCCCAAGCTAAAGCGATTGCCTGAACATCTTTTGATAAGGCTAGATC
>JAYUEB010000446.1:0-1504 GCA_043739525.1 Bdellovibrionales bacterium | reverse complement strand
CCAAAAGAGCTCTCAGACTATTTAAAATCAAAAAAATTGCGATAAATGAAATCGATTCTCATAGCCTCGATGGTCGCTTTGACTTCAATTGTATTTGCGCAGTCTATTTACTCATTCTATTTACGCATAGAGAGGGACAGACCCATCAATAAATTTGAATCTGTCAAAGATCGTCCCCAGCATGAACTTGGAACTAAATAAGTTTGCGCTGCAGAAAAATAGGCCGAGCAAAAGGCCAGTACTTGATTGTTTTCATACAAATAAATCTGCTGAGAAAAATATTCGCTGTTTTGATCTCGATGATACCAAATCTGAAATTTTACCTTCAAAGCTCCGCTTGAAACTTCGTTCTGAAATACTTTCTTTACCACCGAATCAGAATCGAAAATATCAAACTTTGCTTGAAGGGGAATCGCTGAGCTTAAGGCATGGGGCAAAGCACTCTCTGCAACAGCTTTCGACGCAAACATGAGCTGTCCTGAATAGGAATAGGATTTGGTGGCTCCAAAAGCGGTTTGAGAAAAACTTAAGCTTATTGCGAGCAAATTAAGGATGGTGTATTTCATTGCGGCAACATATACGTTCATCCTCATTCGTTCAAGTCAAAATATTTTCAGGATCGTGTAATGTTCTGTACAGACTTTATAGTATAGGCGACGGCTCAGCGGCATCTCATTATGTTTTTCGTTCGGCTGATCAATTGAGTGCCAATAAAAACTTTATCACTAGAGATTTTGGCGAGCGTCATTTTTTTATTTTCACAAAGTTGACATCGCAACGAGGCTCATTAAAGCTAGCTGTGGCAAGATGAATATCACAACATGTTTCAATAATGTAGATAACTGGTCTTCGGCTTTAATTAACAAAAGGACGCACATGAAATTTCTCGCAGTTGTTTTGTAATTCGTTATTTCTCAAAGTGTTTTTGCAACTTCAGCATCAGATGTAAAAGATAAAGCTGGCGAAACAGTCGACAAAGCTGCCGATTACACCAAAGAAAAGAAAGAAGCTTTTGCAAAAGAGATGGAAGCTAACTTAGATACCCTGAATGCTAAACTGAAAGAACTCAAATCCAGGTCGGAAAACTCTAAAGACGAAAGCGTCGCGAAACTAGAAAAAGAAAAAAAGACTCTGAAACGAAACATCAAGACAATGAAAAAGTCGACGGGCAAAGCTTGGGTCGATATGAAAAACGGTTTATCAAAAGCCTGGGATGATATTAGATCTTCGATGGACGAAGAGTCTCAAACTAAATAGATAAATCCAAGGTCTTACGAAACGGCTTTTGGTTTGCGAAATCGTTTAATCAAAATGGGAATACCCATCATCAACGCAAAGATAATCAAAGTTGTTGTGACCCCATTCCCGATAAAGCTATCGAGCCAAAGTGTTGAGACCATCAAAATACCAAAGAAAATCATGTCGCCGATGATAGCAATTATCCAGCCACTGATGAATCCGTGACCTGCAGCAATAGCAGCGGTTCGGCCCGTCATCGGATCGA
>JAYUEB010000445.1:0-1505 GCA_043739525.1 Bdellovibrionales bacterium | reverse complement strand
GGAAGCATGGTCAATGAAAATATGGGCAACATCCCAGCTACGCCCGACACAGAATCGTTTAAGCTCTTGGACCTGAATATCTGGATTCTGATCGTGGTGTGACGTTGAGACCCTAGCGTAAATTGCGACTCGCATATTTACCCTCCGTTTATAAATAATAACGCATTGCACTCGATAATGCACGTAATATTGTATGTTTTTTTGTATGTGCTATATTACACACAGAACACAATACATTAGGGGCTTTATGGCTAAGGCATCCAGCAAAGAAATACTCGCCAAGGTTAAAAACAGACAAAAAGAGGAGACAAAGGAAAATATCACCTTTCGCATCAAGGGCGAACTTTTAAATCGCTTTCGTGAACGCTGTGAAAAGGAAGACGTTTCGATGACTTCGATTATCGAGGAGTTGATGAGCGAGTTTTTGAAGTAGTTCAAAAAGGAGCATACCCGATGAGTTCAAAAAAGCAAATCGAAGCCAACCGTCTTAATTCTCGATCCAGCACTGGCCCTAAAAGTCAGAATGGCAAAACGTCGGTTTCAAAAAATGCGCGAAAACATGGGCTACTCTCCACTGAGACTTTGCTCCCCTGGGAAGACGGAAAATGTTTAGAAGACCTAAACGAGAACCTAATTTCCTCTCTTCAGCCAGTTGGTGAGCTTGAATCCATTCTCGCCCATAGGATCACTTCAATTACTTGGCGACTACGTAGAACCGGCCGTATCGAAGTTGGGATTTTGGCATTTTCTCGATTTGCCGATGACCTCAGTCAGACGGAATTGAATGATGAAGCCCTGGATCGCATAGCAACTCGCACTAAATCAGGAACCGTCCAAGGTGCCAGCTCCGTGCCTAATAATAATATTATAGAGCTTCAATTAAATTCTCTGTTAAAAACCATAGAGACAAATGACAAACTTTCTACTGAGTCGCCTCGCCTTGGCAAAACCTTTATGGACAGCGCCCAATCTTTAAGTATTCTACTCCGATATGAAACAAGCCTTGAGAAGAGCCTTTACAAAGCACTGCATGAGTTGCAGCGCCTACAAGCGGCAAGACGAGGTCAAGTGGTCCCTCTGCCAGTTGTCGTAGATTTACATGGAGACGTCGGTTCCGAGACTCCATGATTTTTGCGAAACAAAGCCAATTTCAGGTTTAAAATCAATATTAGATTATTTTGGTATAATAAGCTTTCTCAGGTAAGCAATTAGAATACGAAACGACTTTATTACAGAAAATAGTCAAAGCTACGCCTGATTGCGACCGATGATTTGAGTTTTGACTTGGAATGGAGGGATAGATGGGAAAAAAGCGTCATCAAAAGAGTTGTGACATTAATGATTATGATCAAATAAAAAAATTGTTACACAAACCGCTGACAAATTATAGAATTATAGAGGACCTACTTCTCACTGACGCAGAAATTAAAAAAATAAAAACATCAATAGCTAATATAAAAGCACAAGAAGTCTCATCTTTAAATTCTGCGATAAAAAAATTTAAG
>JAYUEB010000444.1:0-1507 GCA_043739525.1 Bdellovibrionales bacterium | reverse complement strand
GAAGATGCGTCTACCAGTTTTTTAAGTCGCATATTTTATATTCCAAAATATTACGTAAAATCAATAGTTTGGTGTATGGATTGGTAGACAAATAAACTTTTAAGTCCTGTGCGTCTACCAATTTCGCCACCGGGGCATAACGTAAGAAAGATCTTGGAATCTAACTACATAAAATTACTTTGTCATTCCCATTTCCCTCTTTTTATTTCATTTTGCGCGTTACATAAGATTTTTAGATATAATCCTGATTAAATAAGGTGCAAATGCCTGGCTAAAAACTTTGATGAAGACTCCTTCTCATAAAACTGCGAAACTTTAGGTCATCATGGCTAGCTTTAAAAGATTTTGGCTTACTCGTTCGATCATCCTTATTAATTGCGCCGTTTATTATTTTGTTTGGTCTCGCGCTGGCGCAATCACTCCTGAAAATCTTCTTGAATATGGCGCTAACTTTCGGCCCTTAGTCGTACAAGACGGGGAGTGGTGGAGACTCTTCACCTGCATTTTTCTTCACGCCAATCTCTTACACCTCGGCGCTAATATGTATTCCCTCTGGGCCCTTGGACGTATGATGGAAACACTTGCTGGCGTTCGCGCGACTTTCTTGGTTTATTTTATTTCGGGTGTTGGCGCTTCACTTGTCAGCGTTCTCTATCACGTTCAACCCGTGCTCGGTATTGGTGCCAGCGGCGCTATCTTTGGTTTGTTTGGTGCTTTTGCTACTCTTGTTTTCAGAAAAAAAGTCATGGCTATGAATGGCCAAGTGATGGGGCTTCAGTCATTGATGACTCCGCTTATTGTGAACTTTGCCATTAGTCTCATGCCCGAAATTGATTTAAGCGCCCACCTTGGTGGATTTGTCTTTGGTGTTCTGATGGGATTTTTAATTAAATAGATTGATTACTGAATGCCTGTGGTTTTTGTCTCAGGGGTTGGATTGATGAATGAGAATTTTTCTTTCATCACACAACCTGAATAGAGAGCGAGAAGAGCTACAAGTACGATCATTCCCGCTACTAAGTTTTTTGACATTAACGAAATCCTTTTGGTTAATCACATCTTCTCTTAAATAAATCTTAAGAGAAGACTCTTTAAGTGTAAGTTCTAAGTGCTTGGGTTTACAAGTCCAATCCGCAATTGGACTAGCCCTTCGTAAATCGACTCAAGACACGAAGGACTTTAGATTTTAGGATTCTATTTGTGCGAGAACCGATGCTTCAAGAGCTGCCATCGCAGTTTCGATTTCAATAATATTTTGAACTTGCAGATCGCGCTCTTTTTTCGTGAGAATTTCTGCGCCTAACATCATCTTCTTTTGCTCTTTCAGTTTAAGACTGAGCTGTTGGTTGAGCTTAATGATTCCATCGTTTTTGATTTTAAGCTGCGCTCTTTGAAGCTGAGTCTCAGACCAAAGGACATTCATCGCTTCATGGCGACTCATCGCTTCGTGATTTCGGGCGGTGAGTGTTCGGTTTTGAAGTTCAAGCTCAGCGTTTTTCTTTTCTAG
>JAYUEB010000443.1:0-4718 GCA_043739525.1 Bdellovibrionales bacterium | reverse complement strand
ATCTCATATCTCGCCCCCAGTCATTTTTAACTCATGCGACATCTTTCCTGAAACAGGGGGAGGATAAGTCAAATGAATCAATTCTTGAAATTCGTTTCCTGTTTCTTGGTTTACTCGTTTTCAATATCATCTCTATCCGTCCCACTCTCTGATATACAGAATTTTTCCGCAAAAGCCGAGACGGTTGCGAGCAAAGAACTCTCCGGCGGGCGCTTTTTCATGCTTGAAGCTTTAAAAATTACCACTGGAAATTGTGCGGGCAAATACGACTGGTACTTTCACTCAGTCGCATTTGAAAAAGCAAAAAGTGGTCGTGTTCAATTTTCTCCTGATAGCAGCACTTGTGATCTTGTCTCGAAGTGGGATAATGATTCTAGCACATTAGGGATGGGATATTACTTTTTCGATATCCATGCTATCAAACTCACTCCAGATATAGCGGCGAGCACGGTCATCAAAATCCATCCAGGATTTAAATGGAACGGAAATTTTAGAATTTTTCAACCTCTAGATCCCTATATACAAAACCCTCTGTATCTTCTTGCTGGCTCAGAGAATAGCAAGGAAAACTCATATTTGGTAGACGCCAAAACAGGTCTCATTGTAACCGAGTAAAAGGGATGAGCTATCAAGTGGCTTCGGATGCAGAGCCTCATCGATCATCAAACTCAAAAGGAGCTAAGCTTTTTATTGTTGATTAGCGGGAGCACTCATCCATTTGGCATTTTAATCTGCGCTTTCACGAGATTACCCACTTTTAATTGATAACCACTGAGCAACGAATTTCTCGGAACTTTAAAGTTTGAATTTTTGATTTTTAATACGATCCACTTTTCATCATAACTTTTCACCTGACCACTAACGATAATGTCTGGCGATAATGCCGCTTTGGCGGCGAGAGATAATATAAAAATCAATATCAATTTCATTTTACTGTAGTCTTAGGGTGTACGAATTTTTGAATTTGCCTTGGTCCTAAAGACCTGTCCGTAAACAAAAGCCCGTCATCTTCATCACATTGGTCGTAAGTTTTACTACACACGCCATCCACTGGCATACAGGCCATGGCGCGATTATACTCAAGTGGGACCAATCCAACGGGCTCACCTGCTTCTGCATTGTGAGTACAGAAGGACATGGTCACACAAACTTTATCTGTTTTGTTTTTTGTTCGAAGTGAAAAATCGGCTGCCGAAACTAGCTGAAGGGGCTTCTCGAAACTGCAATCCATTTTAACTTTAGGCTGACTCATCACTTTTGCGATTTGTTGCTGAGCATGATCGTATTCGCCTCGGCAAATTTTGGTTGCAGCGCTGTCTCTGTCCCTTTTGCAGGTTTCTAGGCTGTCACCCTTCGTTTGATCACAAAATACAATTGAGTGATCATCGCATTCGTAGATTTTGTAAAAAACCTGTGTATAGCAAACATAGAAATCTTCGGCAGGTGTACATTGAACTTCGGCCATCGCTTTGCCAACAAATGCGCTAGCGAGAATAAAAAGAATTGAATACAATTTCATTTATGTATTTTAACTCATTATTTAGACTTCGGGCATCGTACATAAGGCCAGTTTCAAACCTTAAGATTAAGTCCTTTAAGCACAGTCTCAAGAACGAGCCGCAAAAGTGGCTCTCGTTTTTCATGAATATGTTGAGCTACCAATTTCGGATGATGAAAACTCAGCATAGAATGATGTAGAATTTCGGCCATCTTTTCTGGATCCGCATCACGTAAACGGCGTTTTGCAATCGCCTCCTTGACTAGACCCAAAAGTTGAGAATGTATGGTTTCCAAATGGCGTTTCGAAAATGGCTTCTGAATACTGACCGAAAGATCAAACGCCTTGTAGAGCTCGGGATCGTGCAAAACTTTAGCGACTTTCGCGCGATGAAGGGTCAGCATCCAAAGCAAAATTTTATAAGAAGGCTCCTTCGATTTACGACAAATCGCCTCAAGGCTCTTATCAATTTCAATAAGCCAACGTTCTGAAACGGCATCAAGAAGTGCCGTCTTGTCTTTGAAGTGCGAATAGAGGGCCGCATGACTGACACCGAGTTCTTTTGCGATATCAATCAGACGAACTTGATCAAAGCCTTCTTCACGCATCTTCAGCATCGTCGTAGCGATGGCTTTATCTTTAATTTCAGCGGCGGTCAGTCCGGTTCTTGGCATACCTCAATTGTAATATAAGTCATTGAAAAGTCAACTCAAAGTTACAATTATGTCTCAATGTAAGTTACATTATTGACTTTCTGTAAGTTATAAAATACAATAATTGTAACCAGGAGATGAGAAATGAAACACAGCTTTACACTTCCAAAAACTCAAATTCACCTCAACCGAATGGGCTACGGAGCTATGCAACTCGCTGGGCCCCACGTTTTTGGTCCTCCAAAAGATATGGATGCCGCGGTCGCAGTTCTTCGTGAGGCCATCGAATTGGGCGTCAACCACATCGACACCAGCGATTTTTATGGCCCTCACGTCACCAATCAGATTATCAAAAAAGCACTTCATCCCTACCCTGACAAGTTAACGATCGTCACAAAAGTCGGAGCCGTCCGCGGAGCCGACGCCTCATGGAATCCCGCCATTGGAAAAGACGCCCTTGTCAGCGCCGTTCACGACAACCTCAAAAATCTTGGAGTTGAAGCCCTTGATGTTGTCAACTTGCGAGTTGGACCTCCCATTACAACCGAAGAGGGTTCGATTGCAGAACCATTTTCAGTTCTTGTAGATCTTCAGAAAAAAGGATTGATTCGCCACTTAGGCCTCAGCACAGTAACTGCACCACAGGTGGCTGAATGTCTGAAAATTGCGCCGATCGTTTGCGTTCAGAATATGTACAATATCGCACAAAGAAAAGATGATGCTTTTATCGAAAGTCTTGCTAAACAAGGTATTGCATACGTTCCTTACTTTCCGCTTGGTGGATTCACGCCATTACAGTCATCGACACTCAATACGATTGCAGCAGCTATTAATAGTACTCCAATGCAAGTGGCACTCGCCTGGCTCCTTCAACGTTCGCCGAATATCCTGCTGATCCCCGGCACATTATCAGTGAGACATCTACGCGAGAATTTGAAAGCACGAGAATTAAAGCTCACCCCAAATATGCTTGTTGAACTTGAATCGATTGGCGCAAAATAGATGATTTTGGGTCCGGTTTTTCAGGCCGGAGTTTTGCATTCCGAGAACCTCATAACAATTATAGAATTTAAACAATCGTAAAGAGGTTCTTATGCGATCGACACTGACAATTTTGGGCGTTTTATTAGTGGGATTTTCCGCAAATGCGCAGTCTTCAATTAAAGATGCGCAAAAGAAAGTATGTATCGATCAGATCAAGGCAGGCTATGAAGTTTATGCCTCTGCGATCAATATTAAACTTGCATCTGAAACGATGAAGCTCATTGTTTCTCAGCTGACACCTGACGAAGCTAAAATTGTGAGAGCGCAAGCTAATCGCCACGAAGAGATATCTTCCCTCGATGTGAAACTACAGATTCTCGATAAACAATATGCCGAGAGCCGTGAGGACGACGAGAAATTAACTCTTGCCACTCAGATTTTTGAAGCAAGAAACAAAATGAAAAAAGACAACCAAGATGTGGCCACCAATAGAGCTTTAACTGCGCCGGTTTTCAAGAAATTAGCTACCTATGCGGCGAGCTTAAAATCGGGCGCTGAGATTGATGCAAAAACTGAAGAGTATTTAACAGCGGACGGAAGCAAACTAAAATTGACATTTCCAATTCCGAAATCGGAACAGATTCGGTTTACAACTTATGGCGGATACTTTGACTCGCCAAATTTTTATCCAACAGAATTTTCTGTATCAATTTCTGCGACTCAAGGAATCGACTCTCAGCTTGTGATGATCAGTGGTACAAACGGACTGAATGGCGACTCGATGACGATCACAGATTTTATGTCTCGTTTTCTTTCTCCGCCTTCCTGCTACGTTCCTGCAAGCGAAATAGAAGCGGCCTTAAAATAGCCCGCTCAAGGATTCGAAGACCGATGAAATTGGTGAATAGTTTCGAGTTGAGATTCGCCAGAGGGCACGATGATTGATTTTGTGTTTAAATCTCGTAATCTTTGAATTTCCTGCTTTGCAGATTCATCTAAGTTACGACTTTCTCTTTGGCAGACGCGCTCAATTGCCAAACCTAGGCCGTTTCAGACAATCACTGTACGAGGCATAAAACCTCCGGGCCAATATTTTCTTTTCGGTACATTTTCGCCGGGTTCTCAACCTAGTTTTGTAATTTCTGGAGGGGCCGTGATACTCCACATTTAAATTTATACATCTGGGCTTTCGCTTCATCGGTTAAAAGTGCTAAAAAAACAGAGCTTGTTCTTTCCATTCCGTGATTTATTAATGGCGAATTAAATCTCGTCGATTTTCGAATCGCAAAAATATTTTCGATTTTTTATCTTTAAGATCGCAGCTATGATGCGATCAACAGATAAGTGAATAATGGACAGGCTTGAAAATGAAAAATGAATTCTCCCAATGGAGCTCAGTTGATTTTGAGTTCTCGAAAATTTTCAAAAAATATTTTTTGTGGTCAAGTACTGTGAGATTTAAAGCCGGGAAAGTCATGAATACTTTGGGAAGGAAGTATGGGTTTTGATTTATTTTTTGATTTTTTACTTTTCTAAAAAAAATCGCAAACTATCGATATATCGAGACTTTGTTGGAAAAATAA
>JAYUEB010000442.1:0-4724 GCA_043739525.1 Bdellovibrionales bacterium | reverse complement strand
GTATTGCGAATAACAACTTCGAGCTTCAGCATCTCGAGTCTTTGAGTGACCATTTCAGTAGGACCAATATCGGCTATCCAGTGAGTTTTAAGGGAACGTCCTAAATAGCGAAAAATAATTGAAGTGATATCGCGATTGATAGAACCTTTACCAGTGAACTCACCTTTTTTTTGAGCGTTAAAGGCCGTGAGTGAGTTTCGAAATTCTTGCCAGACAAGTTCAGGATGATTTTTGACATGATAGAGACTCTTTGCTTTGCCCTCATAAAAAAGCTCCGCTCTCTCATATGTCTTTTGCATCCCACTACCCCTTTATGCTGTGTAAAAATCTTTTCAAGGCTTCTGCAATTGCAGCTTTGTGAGTTCCGCCTGAAAAAATCTTTTCGATCTGCTTGGCTCCAACTGCCTTTAAAACTTCTGGATCCTTCAATGCTTTGTCTTTGAGTTGCTCACGCGCTTTAAGAGAATGACTAAGTGCCTGCACCTTAGCATAAGCTTGCTCTCTCGAAAATGATTTTTCGACTAATGCTAAGAGTAAATGTGAGCTAAAAAGTTGGCCATGAGAGAGTGCCATATTCTGGATCATTTGCTCTTTGTTGACGTAAAGACCTGAGATCAAATCTGTCATGCGAGACAGCATATAGTCGCACAAAATAAAAGCGTCGCCAAAAATGACTCGCTCAACGCTTGAATGCGAAATATCGCGCTCATGCCAAAGCGCAATGTCTTCCATCGCCGCCATTTGATAAGAGCGCATCAATCGCGCACAGCCTGTCAAATTCTCTGCCGAAATCGGATTTTTTTTGTGAGGCATCGCGCTCGAACCCTTTTGCCCCGGGGTAAAGGCCTCGACAACTTCACTGAGCTCTGTTCTTTGAAGGTGCCTGAGTTCAACAGCAAGCCTTTCGATACCGGCCGCAAGTAGGGCTAAAGCATTAAAAACTTCCGCATGCCGATCTCTCGGAATCACCTGAGTGGCAATTGTTTCTGGAACAAGCTCTAACTGCTTAGCAACTTTTCGCTCAAGCTCTTCTGATTGCGTCGAATAAGTTCCTACCGCACCACTGAGCTTTGCAATTTGAATTTGCTCAGCAGCTAAGGCAATACGCTCTTTGTTTCGATGAAGTTCCGCATAAAAACCAGCAAGCTTATAACCAAAACTTGTCGGCTCTGCGTGCATCCCATGAGTTCGACCAGCGCAGAGGGTCCCTGCGTGCTCCTTAACCTTTTTAAGTAAAGCTTTTTCAAGCTTAGCGATTTCTTTTAGAATTTGCTCCATTCCATCGCGAGTTTGCAATGAAAGTGCGGTGTCCAAAACATCTGAACTCGTCATTCCATAATGGATATACTTGCCGTTCTCGCCAACATTTTCAGCTAGATTGGTAACAAAGGCGATGACGTCATGTTTCGTTGTCTGTTCGATTTCAGCAATTCTTGCTACCGAAAATTTGGATTTCGCGCGAATGTCCTCAGCTGCTTTTCGAGGGATAATTCGCATGCGAGCTTGGCATTCAGCAACCGCAATTTCAACCTCGAGCATTTTTTTAAAACGTGATTCTGGATTCCAAATTTTTGTCATTTCAGGGCGCGAGTATCGAGCAATCACTTTTTATTCCATCCTTTTAATTTCACGGTTCACAGCTTTTTGTTTCGCTCTTGCTTCAACAGCAAGCCATTCTCTTCTCATATTCGTGAGATTCTCAAAAAGCTTATTTTGAAAATTCAGTTGAGCCTGAACCTGGTGGGTCTTCAAATTTTCACAAGATTCAAAAATAAGATAGGTGTGTTTGAGTGGCTTAAAATTCGCAATATCAGCAAATGAATAGACCGGCCAACGTGGCGGTCCCAAATGATCTTTTGCCATTTTGGTCTCAAGAGGTGCTTCAACAACTTCAAAATCTTTTGAAACAAAGCGACTCACTAGAGCTTTTTGAAACTTCTCGCCGAGTTGAAACAGATAGTCCGAATTGAAGCGGAATATGGCTGGGACTCTCATCCAAACATCAAAAGTCGTCGCCGTCTTTTTTGAAATGAGAGTCAAATTATCGTGAGTCCATGGTAAACGCAAATGTCCAACAGAAAAGAACTGAATTGGCCAACGCTCGATCACTTCAGCAGGACCTGAGAACGAAAACCTCTGCCAACTCCATGTCGGCTCAATGTTTTTACCGGCAAATAGAAATTGAGAGACATCGTGAGATAAAAATTCGGTTTCTGCAGAGGTCAGCGCCCAAACTAAAACCCGCGACCGCATCTTCAGAGGATACAAACCACTCGATTTTGCTCCACCTTCAAACGGAACCTCAAGCCCAATCTCGAAAAAACCATCCGCTGCCTTTTGAACTGACGAAAAGCGACTTGGTTCAATATTTTTTGCTAAAACAATTTCTCTAAAAAAACTCTCAGAACTTCGCGATTCAATCGTCGAACAGTCTTTGTAAAGTTCATCAAAAATCGGAACGCCATTATCAAGCAATGATGACTTTGCATTTTCAAGATAAACACTTGAAGCCATCTGACGACTTAGGTTCACAAGCCAAAGATCTTCAAATCCAAGAGACTTAATTTTTTGATCCAAATCAGCTTCAGTCTCAAGAACTTGAGATTTGGCCGAGAGCACATCTGAAACTTCCGTTTTGATCGCAAGTTTAGTTTTAAAAAACTCTTTTAGAGGGCCCGAGCCTTCAAAGGGACCACGATCCATCAAAAGACTCACTCCGTGTGACACCTTCTGAGCATGTACCATTGTTTTCCAGGCGTCGACTTGAGCCGGATTCGCATCCGCTGCCGCGTTCGAAGTCATGGACATCCCAAAAGGATTTTTTAGATCTTGCTCGCTCCAACTTCCAAGCAAGCGTGAAACATCGACATGGCCTACCTGCCATTCATTTTTTGCAAGCTCTTTGGATAGCCAATGGTGTCTACCAAAAGCAGAAACAAATATGACATCATATGAGGTTTTATAATCTTCCAATAGATCTTCTCACTAGTAATTGTTCATCTTGATGCACTTTCAGTTCTACTTGTTCAAAGCTCAAGGACCCTAAATCTTTTTTTTCGCAGGATCTTTTTTGCAGTAAAATTTGGCCGGCATCTACTTCTGGAATGACCCGATGTACACTTACACCCACATCCGCTTTTTCTTCATAGGCTCTTTGAATACTTTCAAGCCCTGGATAAAGTGGCAAAAGACTAGGATGTAAATTCACAATTTGATCGCGCCAATCTTGGATAAATTCTACTGGGATAATTTTCATAAAGCCTAGCAAAAATATGTGATTGATTTGCCGCTCTTTTAAAACTTTGGTGAGTTCAAGCCATTTGACAGGTTTTGGAAGCGAAATGATCTCAATTCCTGCTCGTTTCGCACGCAGTATGCCGCCCGCTTTAATGTTTGACGTCACAACGACGCTAACTTGATCGCCCAGTTCATCAATGGCGGCTGTGAGATTCGAACCTCTTCCTGAGATAAAAATCGCCCATTTGGCCCGAGACTTCATCAATGACGATCTCCTCTTAATAAACGACCTGAGCCTCATTCGTATCCGACTTTTCAACTTCTCCGATACGAAAAGCCTTAAGGCCTGATCCTGCTATTTGCGATATGACATTGTCCGCATCAGAAGCATTCACAAACAGGCAAAATCCCATTCCGCAATTAAAGGTGTGAAGCATTTCGACTCTCGAAAGACCGCTTCGATCTTGTGCTTCCAAAAAGATTTCAGGCCAAGGCCAATCCATCAAATTAAGTTTGGTATGATCCGGCATTACGCGCGGAATATTCTCCATTCCGCCGCCCGTAATGTGAGCCATCGCATGAACCAAATTCTTTTTCACCAGAGGTAAAACGATTTCGGGATATAGAATAGTTGGCTTGAGTAACTGATCTTTCCATTGGTCTAAATCTTTCTCAAAAATTTTACGAACCAGAGAATACCCGTTGCTATGAAAGCCCGAGCTTTCGATGCCGATCACAACATCACCCACATTCACACGTTTCGGGCCTAAGATTTGCTCTTCATCAACAATGCCGATCGCAAAGCCTGCGCAGTCGAAGTCTTTGCCGTGATAAACGCCGGGCATTTCAGCGGTTTCTCCACCGATCAAAGCGCAGCCCGATTGATGGCAGCTGGCGCGAACTCCGCCTAAAAAGCTTTGTGCGTCTTCAAGCTCAAGCTTCGCACTGGCATAGTAATCGAGAAAAAAGAGCGGCTGAGCGCCACAACAGATGAGATCATTGACACACATTGCAACAAGGTCTTGGCCGACAGTATTAAAAACTTTGTAGTGAGATGCGAGTTTGACCTTGGTTCCGACTCCATCAGTAGCACTCACGATGCACGGATTTTTTAAGTGCGAAAAGCCGAGCTTGAAAATTGCGGCAAAGCCACCGACACCTGAAATAATACTGTCTTGAAAGGGCTGTTTCGCCTGCGTCTTGCTAATCCAATCGACAAATTGGTCGCCTTTGACAACGTCGACTCCACTTTGCTTGTAGTCCACCATGCGCGCTCCCTTTATTTCTTGGGTGCTATATTTGACGTGGATACAACCTACCTCAAGCTTTTCTGCTTGTCGAGCACCTCAAGTGAAGATTTTTGAAGTGTTTTTCATCATTTGGTCAGAGTCTAAACATTAAAAATCGGCCTAATCTGAAATCGAAAAGATGAAATGGCCTTGACCTTGCTCTTAACATCTTATGAGCTAGTGTCTTAAGAAGTGTTT
>JAYUEB010000441.1:0-14157 GCA_043739525.1 Bdellovibrionales bacterium | reverse complement strand
CCTTTTCCCCATCTTGTTGTGTAACTAATTACAATCTGGGTTTAATTTTAAAAAAGGCCAGCTATCTTTTTAACTCTCATGAAATATCCGGGCTAAGCTTTCAACTTTTGCTCCAAGTATGAGAAGGGCGTCATAGATATCGTCAGCAAAGCTCTTTTTGAGTCTGGCAATCTCAAGTGCGCTGCCATCATATAAGAGACTCGTGAGTTGATCGCGAACTTCTCGCGGGAGACGTTCAACCCATTCGGCATCTTCAACAGAATTAAAGATGCGATCGAATACTTGCGCAAGATTGGCGTGATTGGGAGGGACGGGGAGAATTCTTCTTGCAAATCGACTTAAGATCTCTGCACCAAATCCAAATTCTTCTGCGAGGCCGGTTTCAGAATAAAGTGACACACCTGAAGTCTCAAATAAGATCGATCTTAATGTTAAAGCGAGCTTTGTCTTCCACTCTGGATTGCGTTCTATAATTTGAAAAATAAATCGAATGCGGACGGCGTGAAGTTGGCCTGCTTCCTTGAGGTTTTCATTGGAGACTGAGCCTGAATAGCGAATCCAATTGATCAATTGTTCGAGCCACTCAATACGTTCTGACAGCTCAGCCTTTGGGTTGGCGGATTCTAGGATATAAGAGAGTACGGCACGATTGTCTGTGAAAGTGATCCACCGCTGAACCCATCCACGTATTTTTCTAGGTAATCCCATAGGCTAACGTTCCTGTTTAATTAAATGACTGGAACCTTGGAACAAACACTTAAACATCAAATCAGACATAGGTCGAGTCCAAAAAACCTAGACTTAGATCAGTTTATTAGAAGCGCCATCATATCTAGTATAAGTTGAATTCTTACTTAGGTCTGTCGATAGACCAGATTCACCTCCTGGCAAATAATTTTAATTAATTAATGCGACACGCTTCTTTAGCCTTATTGAAGAAACAAACAAATTGTCAGGACGACAATACTTCAAGGGGGTTTTTGGTGAGAGGGATTTTGAAAGCGAGTTTCTTGGTTGCATGTCTCGGAATGGTCGGAGCAAGTCATAGTCCAAAAGTACTATGCGAAGGATTTGCACCAAAAAATAATTTGAACATTCCAGCGACGGCTTTTGCGGACACTGGTATCACTCAAGATCAGTGGACTGCTCTTTTTGATAGATTCGAAAAGATCTATACACCAATTATTGCGTCTCGTGGGGGCACGCTTCAATTGAATAGACTTTGGGATGACTGCACTGTGAATGCGAATGCAAACCAAGACGGCACAACCTGGACAATTAATATGTACGGCGGACTCGCACGTTACCCAACAATGACTGTTGATGGTATGGCATTGGTTGTTTGTCACGAAACTGGCCATCATTTAGGTGGAGCTCCAAAAATAGGCGGAGACGCAACATATTGGGCATCTAACGAAGGTGCTGCAGATTATTTCGGAGTTTTGAAATGTATGAGACACATGTTTGCTGATGATGATAACGCAACTATCGTTTCTCAAATGAGTGTTGAGCCAACAATCCAAAAGAATTGTGCAGCTCAATTTCAAGACGTGAAAGATCAAGCACTTTGCCAAAGATCTGCAACTGCAGGTATTCTCCTTGGTCATATCTTGGGTGAATTGGGACAAGAAGCGGTTCCATCTGTCGATACTCCATCTCAAAGCGTGGTTGATCAAACAGATGACGAGCATCCAGCGGCTCAATGTCGTCTTGATACCTACTTCCAAGGTGCAAACTGCACAGCTGATCTTGCAACATTCCAAGATGGCGCAGATTACCATGTAGGTACTTGTACGGCTCCAACTTTCAAAATGGGTTTGCGTCCAACTTGCTGGTTTAAGCCAGATGCTGCAGACACAAAATTGAGAGTTACAAGCAAGTAGTCTATAAGACTTCTTTCAAAAGAAGCTTAAAAGCACTCGACCTCGAGTGCTTTTTTTTTGCCGTGTTTAGCCTTTCGTTTTAGAATCAGAGCAGACGTGAGGTTTATTTACGGATTTATCAAACTTTTCGATTTCATCCCTGATTGCTTCTTTTATCTTTAGTGTCATCGGACTTTACGTCTTTCGTGACGGCAAAAAAAATCTGAATACTCCACACATTTTTGTAGGGCTTGCACTTATGATTTACAGCTATTTTACGCCGACACCACTTTTGACCTGGACTGTTGGCTTTGCACTTTGTGGGGCTGCTTATTATTATCGTTAGAGATTCACATTCTGAGTTTCATATGATAATTTTTTAGTGAGAGAAACGCAGTTTTCAGTCTACAGGCAGCTGTCCTCGGTTAGCAGTCTTTCAGTTTCAGTCTCTGACTGCAGTTTGCCGACTGAGGCTGACACTGAAACGGCAGAGCCGCTAACAGGTAACCGCTGCCGGTAAACCGAAAACTGCTCTGCCAACAAAGGATGAAATAAGATGTATCGAGAATCGACTGAAGGAATTGAAGTTGAAGTTGTTCCCGAATACTTGCCGCATGAGTCTTCTCCGCAAGTTTCACAGTTTGTTTTTGCCTATCACATCACAATTACCAACAAGGGTGATGCCGAGGTTCAGCTTCTCAACCGACACTGGATTATCACGAATGGTGAAGGTGTTGTTGAAGAAGTTAAGGGTGAGGGCGTTGTTGGAGAGCAGCCTAAGCTAGGTCCCGGTCAAAAACATCAGTACTCAAGTATTTGTCCTCTGACAACTCCGACAGGTAATATGCGCGGATCGTTTCAGATGATCAGTAAAAAAGGTAAAAAGTTTGATGTGAAAATTCCGTTATTCTTTTTAAAAGACTTGAGTCTCATGCACTAAAGCGCTACCACCAGCCGCGAAGATGCGTCTGATTTTGCAGCTCCGTCCATCCTGACTTAAAAGAGCTAGGTCCCGAATAGGTTCGAAAGCCCAATGTTTGTAGATAAGCTACGAAAGCCGCATTACCTCCCAAGCCAAAACTTGTTGCTATAGAAGTTGCGTTCGCATTACTTAAATCGTTCATTCGCAAAAAAGCCAAAAAAGGTATTCGACTCGCATGTAAATCCCATGCAGAGAATATTTGATCAATAAAACTGACTTGGTTCGCAGTGCTGCCACCACAAGATGACGAGGTTGAGTAACCAATTTCTTGAATAAAGACGGTCGTAGTAGAGGGTAAGGTTGTGAAGACCGCTGCGAAATCGGTTGCAACAACACTTGGATCTTTCATCATGAAGTTTGAATCAAGTGGATAATAGGTTAGGCCAATCTCATCGACGACCGAGAGAAGATTTGAAATTCCTGTCGCGGCAGTTGCCCCCGCCGCAGATTGCCCAATGAGTCCGTAAAGCGTAACCGTAACACCAATTTTGACTCCGGGTTTGACTGTGTGGAGGTGGGCAATAACAGCTGTCAAAAAAGTTTTGTACTGAGTCCAGTAAAGAGCCGTACTGGCGCCAGAAGGCGCGTCGATTTCATTTCCAATTTGTATAGATGTGATTTGTGCTGTCGGAATCTGAGAGAGTGCCCAATCCATAAAGTGATTGAATCGCGTGATGACGTTAGCGTTATCCATCGCTACGCCAGAAAGATCAGATGGGAGAGCTGGGCCGGGCGTATCGATCGGGGCAATTGTGAGTGAGACTTGAGATGCAGGAGTGGTTGCGGGATAGTAAGCATTAGCAGAGGCAAGGGCTCCAAAATGATCGGTGAAAGTCCCTGAGGTTGCGCCTGAGCCTGCGGCCTCATCGCTGTTCCAGGCGATATGAAGTGTGCCAGTGGTGACACCAATCGATTGTGCGGCTTGATAGCTTTGCACAAAACTATAATCGGAGGAAGCGTCGTTTGTGTCCATGCCGATTACGCGACTACCTTTGGCTACAAGCTGCGAAGGCGTCGGGGTCGGCGAAGTCGTATTGCTCGACTGAGAAGAGCAGGCGCTTAAACAAATAGAGCATACAAAAAGAATCAGTAGTTTTTTCATTTCTAAATTTTACCTAACTCAAAAATTATTTCAATCTCGCCCATAGAAATCGCGTTCACTTACAATTACCAAAGAGGATGCCCTTTTACCTTGAGCTTTGCGCTCAGCTTGTCGAGATCCTCGGATGCTGGCTGGCGAGAAATATTTTCGTGAACCATCTTTTCAGCCGCGGCAAAATCGCTTTTTTCAATGTAAAAGTTCATAAGTCCCAAAAAGGCCGCAGGATCTGACTTGTCTTTTTGGGAAAGAAGACTCCAATACTTGTAAGAACAGTCAGATGTTTTTTCTTTATCGCAGATACGTGCTAAACTGACGATTGCCAGTCGAGAAAGAGTTTTTTCGTCATCGGCCTTAAAGAGTGTTTTGACGTCTTCATTGAGATTGGCCGCTTGCATTGTGTAGCCTAACATTCCTTTAATTAAATTGTCGGCAGGTAGGCGCTGATTACCTAGTTTTGCAAATTGAACTGCATCAGAATTTTTGTGAATCTGTAACAGGCATCCGGCAAGCATTGCATCTGCGGCGCCGTCATTTTTGGAGCGGCCATAAGCATCCGAGCACCAAGCATAGATGTTAGTCCAAGCCACCCGTTTAAGAGAAAACTGGCTTCGAGATTTTTCTTTTTGAATTGTGTCGGGATTTATGTCGATAAATTCGTGAGTCAGCTTGTCGGCTCGAGCGGCGTCTTTGACTACTTTTGCAATATCGATACGAGCAACTAAAATCTCCGCTTTGAGATCACTATGGTTTTGAGTGTAATCTTGGAGGAGAAGCTCAACGCGGCTTAGTCTCTCAAATTTTGAATCTTGAGCGGCGGCTTCAATTTTAAATGCGGCTTCAAAAAGTGCCAAGCCTGCAAGTGCTTTGTTGGCGCCACTCTCCATTGCTTTTAGAAGAAATTTCTCGGCATCTGGGTAAAGCTCCTGGTTCAATAAGCTTATTCCTTGTTGATAAAGTGCATCGACAGACGTGGGATCCTCTTTGAGCGCCTGATCAAAATCAACACTGGCCGCTGTCCATTTATTTACTGACATCTTCGCCATTCCGTTGATCGTGTAGGCCTTAGATCGATCCATACTATTTTGAGTGAGTGAAAGAACGCGCTCGTTAATTTTTTGAACTTCGCTAAGCTCGTTTTGTTTTAATAGAGCTTCTGAAACTTGTAAGAGCGCTTTGGGATTGGTTACCTTACGTTCGGCCGCCGGCAATTGTAGAATTCGGTCATAAAGAGCGAGAATTTTCTCTTGAAATTTTTTCTCAGCCAATTCTTTTTCAAGTTTTTTCTGCTCGACAATTTTATTTTGATTATATTGGTCATAGCAGTAGTATCCGATTCCGGCACAGATCGTAAGCACAAGTACTGCAATTGCCTTTTTGTAGTCTCGTAATTTCCTCGACCGTGAGATGGCCGCCGGTTCTATAAATTGATCTTCGTCATCTGCGTGACGTTGAACATTGACGGGTTGCTCGAGATTGATGATCTTCTTTTTGTTTGAAGCAATGCTCGCAAGAAGGTGACGGAGTATATTCAGGTTGTAATTTGCCTCTGAAAGCTCGTTTGCGGTTTTGAGCTGCTCTGTAATGCCGCGGTTCACTTTCTGTAAGTCAAACTTGCCAGTTTTTTCTTGGTGTTCCATATCCCTCATAGAGGATTCTTTTTGAATTTCTGCCTGTTCGAGATTGGTGGTCGTAATTCTTGAAATAAGTTCTCGAATGGCATCTTCAACACAATCTTCATTGCATATCGCAGTCCAGTTACGTTGATCTGCTGAAACACGATGAGTGACTTGAAGTGCTCCGTTTAAGAGGCCTTGAACAATTTGCTCCATAGTGAACGGGCCGCGAACATCGTTTCCTACTTGATAGTACCATCGCGATGGCCTTGGATTCGCTGACAAAAAAGACTCCCTTTCAAACGATACCAGTCAATTTATCGGTTGGTTTGAGAGGAAATTTGAATCAGTTTTGCTTCGAACTAAGAATACTTGCAGTGGACGGAGAAATCTGACCTTTGTCTAGAAGTATCTTGGCGGATTTCTCAAAAGAGATCATTCCAGCTTGGGACGAAGTTTGAATCACATTTGGAATCTGATAAACCTTGCCTTCGCGAATTAAGTTACGAATTGCCGAATTTGCAATAAGCACTTCGAGTGCGGCAAGTTGTCCGGGCTCATCAGCTCGTGGCAAAAGGGTTTGAGCGATAATTCCGCACAGACTTTCAGCTAGCATCGCGCGAACTTGGTTTTGTTGATCTGCTGGAAAACTGTCGATAATTCGATCAACCGACTTTGCTGCACTCATCGTATGTAAAGTTGCAAACACAAGATGTCCAGTTTGAGCTGCTGTTAGCGCAAGTGAAATGGTTTCTAAATCTCGCAATTCCCCAATGAGAATACATCGGGGTCTTCGCGTAGCGCCGCCCTGAGGGCATCGCTGAAAGATTTAGCGTGTGTCACAACCTCTCTTTGGTTAATCAAGCAATTGACCCCAACGTGTACGAATTCAATTGGGTCTTCGATTGTAATGACATGCTCTTTACGGGTGAGATTGACGTGATTGATCAGGGCCGCAAGTGTCGTGGATTTGCCAGAACCTGTTGGACCCGTCACAAGAACGAGGCCTTTTGTGTTGTCAGCGATCGAATAGATACTTTCTGGAAGATTCAGTTCGGCAAGCGTTTGAATTTTCTCAGGGATGAGACGATAGGCCGCAGAAACTCCGCGCATTTGATAAAAGGCATTCACCCGAAATCGGCCTACGCCTTCAAGCTGATAGCTGCAATCCAGACTCAAGTTTGTCTTGAGCAGTTCGACCTGCTGTTCAGAAAGAGTTTCAAAAATCAATTTCTCGCAACGCTCACTGCTTGTTTCGCCCATGTCGAGCTTAACCATGTGGCCATGAATTCGAAAAAAAGGTGCCGAGCCACTCGAAAGATGGAGGTCCGAGGCCTTTTGATCTATCATGATTCTGAGAAGGTCATCTAACTTTGCCATAAGTAACAGTAATTGAAAAAGAAAGGATTCTGCAAGCATAAAAATGAGTTCTTGAATTCGAATTTGTTCAGAATCAGAATATGAGAAGCCAAATATTATTTCGGAGGTTCTTATGAAAATTTTAATGTGTCTTGTGTTCGTCTTTTCGTTTAGCGCTTGCGTGTCTGCGTCGAAACATAAAGAAGAAGTTGATCAATTGCAGATTCAAATCGCAAAAGATAAAACTGAAAATGATAAAGCAAAATTGGACAATCAAAACCTCACAACTGAAAACTCTCAGCTTCAAGAAAAATTACTTGCAACCGCTAAAGATCGTGGGCAGCTGAAGACCTCTTTAGATGAAATGAAAAAAGCCATGGATGAAATGAAGCAGCGCCAAGCAGAGCAGAAAAAGCGTCTTCAAGAGTTTTCAGACCTGACTCGTCGATTTAAAAAGCTGACGGATTCAGGCGCTATCTCAGTAAAAATTTTAGATGGAAAAATGGTTGTGAGTTTGGGCTCAGACGTTTTGTTTAGTTCGGGCTCGGCAAAACTTTCGTCAGCAGGTCATGAGGCCATTAAAGAGGTGTCTACTCAACTTTCTGCAATTGCTGGTAAAAAATATCAGATCGAAGGCCATACAGATAATGTTCCGATAGCAACAGCAGTTTTTCCATCGAACTGGGAGTTGGCATCTGCACGCGCTCTCAATGTCGCGAGAGCCATGATCGATGCGGGCTTACCTGCAGAACGCGTGAGTGCTGCAAGTTTTGGAGATACACAACCAGTAAAACCAAATGACACTCCAGAAGGAAAGGCGGCCAATCGCAGAATCGCAATTGTCGTAGTTCCAGATCTTTCATCTCTTCCGGGTTATGACGAGTTAAATAAGCTTGGAAGCGAAAACTAGTTTTTTGCCCATCGTGCTTCTAGCTTTGCAAACGAGCTCATGAGATCTTTTAAAAGTGCCGATTTGTCTTCGGGTGTTGCAAATGAAGTGGCGATCGAATTGATCGCCATTTGTTTTATTTCTTGGTAGTTCACATCGGTTTGATTGATGGCCATATCGCATTCATGGTTGATGTCGATTTCAAAAACTCCTTCATCATCTGTCGATAAACTTACGGGAATTCCGAGTCTCAGGTATTTTAAAAAAGGATGCGTTCCGAGTTTAGAAATTTTGGTAAGTCTCAAGTTACTAGAAAGATTGATCTCGATAGGCATGTGAATCTTGGCAGCATACTCCAAAGTGACAGGGTCATCTTCGAGTGCAACTCCGTGCCCAATACGTTCAGCTCCCATGAGGATTGCGTCTCGAGGATTTCTTGTGTCACCCAATTCGCCTGCATGCATGGTTCTGTGGAGCTGAGTTTTGCCGCTTATACTTGCCGCTAAAGCTTCGCCATACAGAAACTGGCCTTTTTCAAGTGCCGGATTGATGTCTTCGTTATCTAAGAAATCTATTCCAACCAAAAACTTATTTTTTGCAAAGCCTAAAGTCTTTTGCCATTTGGCTTCGAGTGCTTCGTAATTTTCAGTTCTTTCAAAGGCACGATTGACTCGAATCACCAGGTGAGTTTTCTTTTCGATACGACTTAAGATTGCAGGAATTTCGGGGTTAAATCGTCCGGTCAGCTCAACGTAACTCACATGTTCATTGGCGGCATTTTTGGCAAAATCAAAGATGGCTTCTTCGTAAGTTTTGAGATCGGAATTAACAAATGCGACAAAATGAAATGCCGAATTAAATCGGGGAAATTCTTGTTTTCCATATGGCAAAAAGAAAAATTTCTCAAATTGAAGTTGTTCGCTCTTTGAGAGCTGATTGAATTTCTTATCAGATGGAAGTGACTTAAGAAGTGCCAATTCATTGGGAGAAAGAAATGCACCAGAGTTCATTTCAACAATTTTATCAACTATGGGGCCAACGTCTATGACTGGATTACGGGTCCTTAGGAGATGGTCTATCGTTGGAAGGCTGAGTGTACCACTGCCGTGAACGTGGAGCATGCCACCCTTGGGAAGCTCGCTACAAAATTTTGCTGTTTGGTGGTTTTTGCGTAAAGTATTAAAATCAATTCGTGATTCTTCTATATCTTTTTTACGCATACTTTCGATTTGTGAGGCTTGTCGAGCACGTAATGTCTTAAGGTCGTCGGCAGTCAGTGCGTTGTCAGCACTCAGGGCGATCGTGCCTTCCCACTCGCTTCTTGAGATTGGCGTGGGACGAATTGGCTCACGTACTTTGATGAGCAAAAGCTGCCTTGCAGCCTCGTAATTTGACCACTGCTTTGCGAGCTTTTCATCTAGAGAAATTTTGCTTGAAGGAAGAGAGGAGGCGCAGCCTGATAAAACCAAGCTTGCACAAATGAAAACGAGAGCCTTTTGATTCATAGGCTCTTAGAGTAAACTAGAGTTGTGCTGGATTGCAACTGCTAGCTGAATCAACCGCGCATAAGATGTCTTTTGGAAGTGCAGGTAATACAGGCACAGATTGAAATACTGGGTCGTAGTTGAAAGAAAATTCTCCTAGAGAGAACTCCGCACTTTCAGCCACTATTACGCCAGTAACTGTTCCGAGGTAACGGCTGTGAATTAATGGGGCATTTAATAATAAATGTTGGTAATCAACTTTTGAGCGTGTCTGGCCCGCTGCGGATCTTGCCGTTGGTAAAGTTCCCAAGGCTGAAGCATCGACAAGTAAAGTGGTCCCGATGTTACTTCCTTCATTCATGATTGTGGTCGCGAAAGTTTTATAAGTATCATTTCCGGGAGCAGATCTCAAAACCATGTTTCCGCGAATGTCACCTAACAAGCGAGTATTGAGTGGAGTGCTTGATTGATGTCCGTTCGCGCCGTTTACAACTTCTCCGTCGAGACCGACACCCATGATGATGGATACGCTGCTGGTAATTTGTAAATTGTTTGTGGGGTCAACTGTGTTCGTTTTATTTAAGTAAGTAATAGGACCTACAATGAATACCGAGCCATTGACATAAAGTCGGCATCCGCCACTCTCGGCAAAGATTTGAAGATTGTTGAGAAGAAGAGTTCCGTTAACCACAACGTCTTTGCCAGAACAGTCAACTTTACCTGAGTTAGTTATGAATGATCCCGAAGTTCCAGAAACAATGGATAATCCAGATACAGCCATCATAGTTGGGTCAATCTGCTGTAGCCATGGCGCTGGATTTGAATTTGAGACTAAGCCCAAAATTTCTTGTGAAGTTGGGGCGCCGATATAAACATAAGCTTGAGAAGTAACCGCAGATTTTCCTGAAGGTGGTGAAACAAAAGTTGTGAGAGCAAGATTTTTTGGTTCGGGTCTTCCCCAGTAACTGTAAGTCCATCCGGCATTGAAGTCGATAGTTGAACTCATAGTCAAATAATTTGAAATGCTGACGGACATAGGAGCTGTTATGTCAGTGGGTGTTGCCGCTTTCACACTTGAATCGGGAACCGTTCCCGTCGGAACAATGACCTGGCCCTGAATCTCAGCAATAGATTGCCAAGTTGTAGGAAGATAGTGATTGTCTCCATAACCAGTTTGAGATCCGTTTTGATTCATAAACCAAGAGTTACCATAACCGAAATCTGTTACGACGTTTGCTTGAATGTTCGCATGACAAGCAAGACAGCTGATGTCTCGAACTGCAAGCGCAGGTTGAAAGTGATTAATTGTTGCAACAGTTCCTGGAGCATTTGGATTGGCAAAAGCACTCAACTCTGCTGGTGCACCAGAGAACTCAACCTGACTACAGTTTTGGAATGTAGCAGAGAGTGATCCTAAGAAGATGACTCCGACAAGTAGTCTTAATCTTAAATTGAAATTCGTTTTCATAGAAATCCCTCTTCCTTAAATGCCTGTCTGACATATCTAGATAGTGCATCAAGCGTGCCGAAGTGGAGGGAATCAGAGCTAGACAGCTGTCAGAAATCTGATGGTTGTCTAACTACTTTTCGAACTCATGTTTTCCTAAACAATTTTGTGTTTCAATTTGAGACAGTGTTTTGAGGCGACTAAAATGTCGGTATTTATAAAGAAAAGGGGCCGAGCGAACTCGGCCAAAAAAAATTCTAAAAATTTGTCAAATCCTGAAGCAGTAGTGCCGCATTCATAGATCCTAAGCCTGTAACGGCATCAAATCCGGGTCCGGCATTGTAAGCGCCGTTGCTCCCTGACGTCACATCATTGAAATCCGATTTGATTTGAGAGGAGGACAATCCATATATGATTGGATTTAAAAATCCAAGAGGCGCTCGTGATTGATTTGAGCGCGCCTGAGCAACCAAGGCTAAAAATCCTGACCATTGTGGCGCGGCCATGCTTGTGCCGCCGATGACAATCCAGCCTGCTTTCCCGTTATTGTGTGCGTAGATAGCTTGACCGCTATTTGGATCTGCGTTGAATGAAACATCGGGGTAGGTACGTTTCACATAAGGCGCGCCGAGATCATTTTGCCAAACTGGTAAGTCAAATAGTGAGCTGATACCGCCTCCGCTTCCGCTCCATGCAACTTCTGAGGCGCTGCCATTTTTGTTGACGCTCAAAGTGGTTCCGCCAACAGCAACGACATTTGGATTTGCGGCCGGCCAGTCGGCTGCAGTTGTTTTGTCGCCGCAGCTGTCTGAGCCGTTGTCTCCGCTCGCGACCATGATATTAACTCCTTGAGCGACGGCTCGTGCAAATACTTGGTCCATTTCACTTTGGTGAGTGGGATCGAGCTGTGTTTCGCATCCGCCCCAACTGTAGTTCACGACTTGTGCGCGATTGTCGTCAAGAATTGCAGTGAACATTGCGAGTTCGCCGGCATCGTCATTTGTTGCCGATGCAAAAACGTGAACCTTGGCGCCCGGAGCAATCATGCCACTCATTTCGGCGTCGAGCTGAGTTTCCATTGCCGAGTTTTCGCTATAGGCGGGTGTACCGTTGAATTTGACTTGATCGACTTTTGGAGTTGGGCTTAAGTTTGAGAGTTTGTAAAATTGCTGAACGTCTTTGATTTTGAATCCGTCGTAGGTTGCGATGGCAATGTGTTGTCCTTTGCCAGTAATCCCTGCGCCGTAGATCGGATTAAAATTGTAGGCAGTCTTAATAGTGGCTGGCGAAATTCCGCCAGGCTGAGAAGCTCTGGACTCGGGACGTCTGATGAATCTTGGATAAGATTTGCGAGTGTTGTTGAGTCCAATGACGGCTTCAATTTGTGAAAGCTGAGACGGTACCGACAGCGCTCTTAAGTTTCGATACTGATGTGCGGAGTTTGTTTGCATTTGTGCGCCGAAAACTTTTTCAAATAGGGAATGGTCGGCTTTTACTGAAATCCAAAGATGCGTCGAAGATTCGCTGACAATCTGAAAACCTTCGGCTTTAAGTTTGCTGAGAGTTTCTTGGTATTCTTGATCAGTGGGTGCGCTCAGGTCTTTAATTTCTTCTGGTGTGTAGTGATCTTTGTATTTTTGAGAGGCGGGGCTTCTCGTGCTTGCGGCGAGGTCACTCATTCGGACTCTTTGTTTGACTCTGAGAACTGCGGTGACGGGTTCACTCCAACAATTATAGGTGAGTGCGAGTGTTAAAAGAAATGCGATACTTCTCATTTAGTTCCTCCGTGAACATATTTAGTGAGCATGACTTATCCATAAGTCGTGCGGCTTCTTAGCGAGACTAGCAGCGGGTTTGCTGGTTTTCTACGGGACCTTGATCATGTTTTCTTTGGTTCAATTAGTTATTTTTTTATTTAGCTTGATTGAAACACTGTGCCTGCTTGTGTTCCATATTGAGTGTGAAATTTTGATGGAGTTGGTACATGGATCGGACAATTTCAGTTTGGTATTAAGTTAGTTTTGTGTTGAAGCTGTTGCCTGGTTTGCATATTTGGTTTTTGATGTTGGGATGAAAACCTCAGCTTATAACGCTCCACTGCCATCGGCGCCGGGGTTTTCAATTTCGTCTGGTGAAGGGCAAGCAACTTGGCTGAAAGGTGGCGGTTAGTAAGACTTCTCGAAATCGACCACATTCGTCCGCGCTCAAAAGGGAGCACCAACTCTCTGAAAAAGCCTCAATTTGTGTGCACTTTACACAGCCAATTTCAGTCTGATTCTTTCGAAATTTGATTGTATAAGTTCAAAATATTTTGTAATTCTCTCAGCTCATAAAAAGGCGAGGGGATTATGTCTTTCAAAATGACAGTTATGTTGCTGGTCTTGTCCGTAACATTCAAGATCTATGCATCGACACCACAAATCCCAAGTGTATTTGTAAAAAATGTCGAGATGACCCAGCTATTCGATTCGCTTGATTATCCCGGACGTGTGGAAGCTAAAATTAATGCGTCGATCTTGGCTGAGAGTGATGGGGTCATCGCTAAAATTCTTAAGCCTTTAGGTACTCCCGTTAAAAAATCGGATAAATTAATCATCGTTCAAAATACAGATCCCGTTTACCAGTATGCACCCATGCAAATCGAAAACGTCGTTTCGGGAGTTGTCAGTCAAGTATTTGTGACGGAAGGAAGTCGTGTTGCAAAAGGTGACAAGCTCATGCTTGTCACCGATCCGGCTCAACTTCGAGTCATAGTTGAAGTTCCCGCAGCGGATCTGAAATCCGTTCACCAACATGATCATGCCCAGCTCACCCAAGGTGGCGATACCTGGGATGTCAAAGTTAAGGGTATCAGTCCGTTCGTGGATCCAAGTACCGGTACCGCGAACTGCGAACTTGAATTTGTATCCGGCCAAAAAAATAAATTGCGTCCGCCGGCTGGCGCTCTCACGAAAGTGAGCTTTAAAGCGGATCAACGTCAGGGTATCTCAGTTGTCGATACTGCTGTTTTCTACCGTGGTAAAGATACCTTTGTTCGAGTCATCCGTGACAAGCATGCATTTTTACAGCCGGTTAAAATCGGCAAAAAGCAATTCGGAATGGTTGAAATCGTCAATGGTCTTAAAGCCAATGACCAAGTGGTTGAGCGTACCAGCAGTTTTATCTCGGACGGTGAAGAGGTAAAGGTTGAGGTTGGTCTTTGAAATCGCTTTATAGCTCTCCGCTCAGAGTTTACGTCATTTTGATCGCTCTTAGCATTCTCGGGATTTGGTCCGGATTTAGTCTTCCCATTTCACTTTATCCAAACAGTTCAAAGCCGCTCGTCAATGCCTGTATTGGTTACGATATGTCGGCAGATACTTTCTTTCGTACTTTTGGGAAGGATTTAGAAAGCCAACTTCAAAATATCAATACACCTG
>JAYUEB010000440.1:0-4731 GCA_043739525.1 Bdellovibrionales bacterium | reverse complement strand
GCCTTGATATTAGCTTTAAAAATAGCTCAAATAGTGTATCATCAGAGGGTTCACCAAAAGTATCCCATCTTGCTTTTAGACGATGTTTTGTCCGAGCTGGATGAGAACAAAAGATTAAATTTGATGAAATTTTTGGGAGAGATTTCGGCACAGGTTTTAATTACCGCAACCGATCTTGCGAGTAGTGAAATTCGTGATGCTGAAAAGGGACAAATTTTTTTAGTTAAGAATGGAAAGATTGAGACACGAAACGAGAAAACGAATTTAATTTTAGATTTCAATCTCGAACCAGAACAGTGAGACTGAATATTGAGACAGAATAGTGAGATACCAGTGGCAGAAAATTCTTTAGACGCAAACGCAGCAGCAACAGTAGATCCGAAAGCTGAACAAAAAGCTTATGGCGCTGACTCGATTCAAGTTCTCGAAGGCCTTGAGGCCGTTCGAAAACGTCCAGGTATGTATATCGGTGATACTGGCGTGCGAGGTTACCACCATCTTGTGTATGAAGTTGTGGATAACTCAGTTGACGAATCGCTTGCTGGTTTTTGTAAAAAAATTAATGTTCTCATTCACGCAGACGAATCAATCACTGTTGAAGATGATGGACGTGGAATTCCAGTGGCGACTCACAAAAACGGTAAATCTGCTCTTGAAGTGGTGATGACCGTTCTTCACGCGGGTGGAAAATTCGACGGAAGTTCTTACAAAGTTTCGGGCGGTCTTCATGGTGTGGGTGCTTCAGTTGTGAATGCACTTTCATCAAAGTGCGTTGTCGAAGTTCGTAGAGAAGCTTTTGTTTGGAAGCAAACTTACGAGCGCGGTAAACCGCAAGGTGAAATTGAAAAACTTGGAACAACAGATCGTACTGGAACTAAAACAACTTTTAGACCAGATACCATGATTTTTAAAGGTGATGATATCACCTACAATTTTGCGACACTTTCAAATCGTTTTCGAGAGTTGGCCTTCTTAAATGCTGGCCTTTTAATTTCTCTCACTGATGAACGCACTGGCAAAAAACAAGATTTTCAATTTTCAAACGGACTTCAAGAATTTATTTCTTATATGAACGAATCTAAAAAGCCATTGCACCCTGAAGTGATTCACTTCAAGGCGACCAAAGAAGATGTTGAAATTGAAGTGGCTCTTCAGTGGAATGATTCATACAGCGAATCGATTTATTCTTATTGCAATAATATCAACACAATCGAAGGCGGAACTCATTTGGTGGGATTTCGCGGAGCACTCACTCGTACTGCAAATGCCTACGCGACAACCAAAAATTTGTTAAAAGATATGAAAGAAAATCTCGAAGGTGAAGATATTCGAGAGGGATTAGCCGCAGTTGTTTCGGTAAAAGTACGCGAACCTCAGTTCGAAGGTCAGACTAAAACTAAACTTGGTAATACCGAAGTAAAAGGTATTGTCGAGTCGATGGTGAACGATAAACTTGCCGATTGGTTTGATCGCAATCCATCCCCGGCAAAAATGATTATTTCAAAGTGTGTCGAGAGCGCTCGCGCAAGATTAGCTGCTCGTAAAGCACGTGAACTTACCCGTCGTAAAACAGCGCTTGAAGGTAACGCTCTTCCCGGCAAAATGGCGGATTGCCAAGAACGGGATCCAGCTCTTTGCGAACTCTACTTGGTTGAGGGAGACTCGGCGGGTGGAAGTGCGAAGCAAGCTCGAGATCGTAAAACCCAAGCGGTTCTTCCACTTCGCGGTAAAATTTTGAACGTTGAAAAAGCTCGTTTTGATAAAATGCTCGGTAACGAAGAGATTAAAAATCTCGTTTCAGCTCTCGGAGTTGGAATCGGCAGAGAAAACATGAGCTCTGAAAAAATTCGTTACCACAAAGTCGTTATCATGACGGATGCGGATGTCGACGGATCTCACATTCGAACTTTGTTACTCACGTTCTTTTATCGCCAGATGCCCGAAGTACTAGAAAAAGGTTTTGTGTATATCGCTCAACCACCATTGTATCGGGTAAAAAAAGGCAATTCAGAAAAATACATCAAAGACGAACGCGCACTCATGGATTTTTTGTTAGAGGCGAGCGTTCATAACATTCATATCAAAAATTTGAAGGTTGGAACTACCGAGCCAGAAATTAAAGATTTTATTTTGAATATTCAAAAATACGATCATTTGCTTAAGAGTCTTTCAAACAAATATGACTCGCAAATTCTCAAATTTTTCATGACAGAGAAAATCAATTTGAAAGATCTTCTTGAAGATAAAGCTAAGATTGAAAAAGAAATGGCTAAACTCAAGCTTTGGATTGAAAAAAATCCGCTCAACGGAATCCTAGCGATGACTTACAAAATCGAAGCGGATGAAGAACATCAATGTAACACAATTCACGTCTATACGACTCGATACGGAAATAAAGCTGAGAGCGTGATTGGTTACGATACCGCTCAAAGTTCTGAATGGAACGACTTGAATACGTATTGGACTCAGTTTGTGAGTTTATCGCCACTTCCTTTTGATGTGACGATCGATAAGGAAGATGTGAACTTCACCAACTACGTTGATTTTTACACTCACATCATGGAATCAGGTAAAAAGGGAAATTACATTCAACGTTACAAAGGACTGGGCGAGATGAATCCAGAACAGCTCTGGGAAACAACTCTCAATCCTGAGAATCGAATGCTTTTACAAGTGAACATTGAAGATGCGATTGCAGCTGATGAGACTTTCAGTGTGTTGATGGGTGAACAAGTTGAGCCACGAAGAAAATTTATCAACGATAATGCACTCCTCGTTCGCGAACTAGACGTTTAGAAATTAAGGTTAAAAAATGGATACAACGAATGTAAATGGCAATGGCGGCGGTCCCAAAAACGTAACAGTTGTCGATATCAACAAAGAAATGCAAGAAGCTTACTTGCAGTACTCAATGAGTGTGATCGTCGGTCGAGCTCTTCCAGATGTTCGTGACGGTCTTAAACCCGTTCATCGTCGGATTTTGTACGCGATGTACGAACTTAATAATACTCATGATAAACCCTATAAAAAATCAGCTCGTGTTGTCGGTGACGTGATCGGTAAATATCATCCCCATGGTGATGTTGCCGTTTACGAAACCATGGTTCGAATGGCACAAGACTTTTCTCTTCGCTACCCGCTGATTGATGGACAAGGAAACTTTGGTTCTATCGATGGAGATAGCCCTGCAGCTCAACGTTATACCGAAGTAAGAATGACGGAACTTGCTGAAGCTATCTTAGAAGATCTCGATAAAGAGACGGTTCCCTTTGGACCGAACTACGATGATTCACTGCAAATTCCAGTTTTATTGCCTGCAAAATTTCCAAATCTTTTAGTCAACGGAGCCTCAGGTATTGCCGTCGGAATGGCGACAAACGTTCCTCCCCACAATTTGGGTGAAGTGATTCGCGCTTGTGTCGCTTTAATTGACGATCCAACGTTAACGATTGATGACCTGATTAAATTTATTCCTGGACCTGATTTTCCAACGGCGGGTGTTATCGCCGGCCGCGAAGGAATTATTTCTGCTTATAAAAAGGGTCACGGGATAATCACACTTCAATCCGTAGCTGAAATCGTAGCAAAAAAAGATCGCGAAGAGATTATCGTTACTGAACTTCCGTATCAGGTAAACAAAGCGAAATTAATTGAGAGTATTGCTGAACTCGTTCAAGACAAAAAAATTGAAGGTATTTCTGATATTCGCGATGAATCTTCACGAGAAGGAATGCGCGTCGTAATCACTATCAAACGAAATGAGAACGCGAGCGTTATTCTTAATCGCTTGATGAAGTTTACTCAGATGTCGGTGAGCTTTGGTATTCGCATGCTCGCACTTGATCATCGCAACCAGCCGGTGACATTTGATCTAAAAGGCATGCTTGAAGCTTTCATCGAGCATCGCAAAAACGTTGTTACCAAACGATGTATTTTTGAACTTAAGAAAACTGAGGCCCGCATTCACATTTTAGAGGGTCTTGCAAAAGCCCTAGATCAAATCGATGCGATCGTAGCGACGATTCGAGCTTCAAAAGAAGCGAATGCTGCGAAAGCCAGTTTGATTCAAAAATTTGAATTTTCTGATAAACAAGCTCAAGCAATTTTAGAAATGCGCTTACAGCGCTTGACGGGTCTTGAGCGCCAAAAAATTCTTGATGAACTCGCGGAATTAAATAAATTTGCTGATTGGTTGAAGGCCGTTTTAAGCGACGTTTCGAAGGTCTATCAAATCATCAAAGATGAGCTCAATGAAATCGAAAAGAAATTTGATAATCCACGACGAACAAAAATCACCGGTGATTCAGACAATATCGAAGATGAAGACCTGATCACAAAAGAAGAAGTTGTCGTGATGATGACCGATACCGGGTACATCAAGCGTATACCACTTGACCAATATCGTTTGCAAAAACGTGGCGGAAAAGGCTTAAAGGGAAGCGAAACGCGCGAAGAAGATTTTGTATCGCGTATTTTCGTGGCGGATACTCTGACTCAACTCTTAGTATTTACCGACAAAGGTAAATTATATTGGCTTAAGGTTCACAAATTGCCATTGGGTTCTCGAACCTCAAAAGGTAAAGCGATTGCCAATGTCTTAAATCTTGCAGGCAAAGAGAAGATACAAGCTATTTTGCCAATCGACTCATTCTCCGCCGATAAGTTTGTTGTGATGTTGACCAAAAAAGGAATTATCAAGAAAACTTCTCTGGAAGCTTTCTCTCATCCTCG
>JAYUEB010000439.1:0-1517 GCA_043739525.1 Bdellovibrionales bacterium | reverse complement strand
CCAGCACGGCCGGAAAAATATTGTCGCGGGTCTTGAGATACTTCACTACCGACGCCTGACTGAGCTTGCAGTGATCGGCGATCGCCTGAAAAGTTGTTCCACGTTCACCAAAATGGGCCAAACAATAGCTCGCACTTTCGATTATTTTGAGCCTTTGATTGTCGCCTTTGAGCCCCATATAAAGTAAGTATACACTCACTTTTATTATTTTTCAATGAATTAACATATTGATTTTACATATATTAATTTAATTTATTGAAATTTAAGTGATCTCTTACTCATCTTAATATTTGACATTGCGTGTTATAAGTGCTACAAATACAAAACCATTTTAACCCGGAGAACATATGAAATTATTAATCTTAAGTGGACTCGTTTTAAGTTTATTAGGTTGCGGCACGGCCGGCGGAGTGAAATACAACGATGCCGCTGTTAATCAGGTACATAAAGTCGGCATCGTCTCTTTTACTCTTCTTCAAGCAGCAATAGTTAAAGACGATCCCAGACTCAAAGGACCAAAATCTCCAAGCGGAATGAAATCTTTTGTTCCTGGAATCAATACCTTTGTGAAAGTGAACCCGCAAGCAGATGCCATGCTGAAAGAAATGAAGGCTGAGATCGAAAGCAAAAAAAAATGGAAAGTTGCTGACATCGATCAAATGAAAACAAACCCAGCTTACACGACATTATTTACCGATAAAATGCACAACTGGAAAAATAAAATCGCGCCCAAAGAAGACACACAGTTCATGATTGTCGAAGGCCTGTTAGACGACGAGGCTGGTAAAAAATTATCTCAAGCGGACCGAGATCAACTGATGCAAAGTTTAGATGTCGACTCACTTGCCATGATTAAAGTGGACGTCGAACTCAAATCACCCTCTGGATCATTTAATGGAATTGCAGCTCGCAAACCTTCTGCAACAACCTATTTAGTCGTTTACTCCAAAGGTATCGAAAAACCAATTTGGGAAGCCTATCATGAAGTGACCGAAGGCGAAAAATCGATCGGCGTTCTTGCAAAATTTTTGGATCAGGGCGCGATGAACGACGGATCCTTGAACTCAGCGAAAAAATCATTGGATGAGCTTCTGGTTATTAAGAAAATTGAAAAATAAGGCTTACAGAATATCAACTTGTGAAAAGAAATATTGGCTACGCCAGAAACCCGGGCTCACTTCATAATTTCCATTTGTGAAGTTGCCTGGGTTTTGTCCCGCCCACCCAAAAATTTGTTGCAGAGTGAAAATATAGATTTTGTTGTCCTTGAGCCAATAGGGATGAGTTTTTGCCAAGTGAACATTGTTGTCTAAGCCCTCAGTACGTGGCTGATCCGAGATAATCGAGGGTCTAAGTTTTTCACTCTGTTTTTGAATTTCAGGCGACGATGCCGTGACACCAAATTTGACGTCATACTTTACTAAAAGATCGATAGCCTGACCGATTTCATCATGTGGAGCCACCCAATTTCATCAATCGGAGCCACTTGAACATCAGCACTTTGTTGTTTATATGAG
>JAYUEB010000438.1:0-1517 GCA_043739525.1 Bdellovibrionales bacterium | reverse complement strand
TAAGGTTTAGTTGAGGCAACCATTCAGATTGCCATCATTTTGATGCTGATCTTGTCGGGTTTTAGATATTAGCAGACGACTACGTCCGTACAAAAACTCAGGCCGTGGACCGAGATACCACTTTGAACAATCTAAACGCTTTATGTAGCTGATCATGGCGGTTGCCAGCGGCAAGCCAATTCAAAAGTGAAGGAGCCATAGGCTTCAGATATTTGTTTAGTGAACACTTCGGGGTATCCGCATGAAAGTATGTCAGCGAGAATATAGGCAGTTTTGAGCTTTTTTGGAGCCCGAGTTTTCATCTAAAAAATATTTTTTTGCTCCACATAGCGAGCAATTCAATTTTTGCGAGTTCAGTAGTCGGGAGAAATACTTTACAAGCTGCTATAATTTTTAAGCTCGAATTTGCGCTGACTTTTATTCAGCGATAGCGGCGGGATCATTATGGCTGAAAGCGCAAGAAAACGGTCTAAAGACTCGACTCCGGTCATGGAGCACGTATATACTTTCCACGATCTAGATAAGAAATAATTTTTATTCTATTTGCTGCGCGTGACACAATCTCTACCCTTTGAAGCGACGAGCGCAGCGCCCAGTCTTTTTAGGGTGCAAATGAGGACAATCGAGAAATTCGAAACATGTGCGCGCAGCTATTTTGATTTTTGTCGCAGTCCCTAATTGTTCCTCGGGCATTGAACATAACATTCAAATCTGAAATTAAAAACCTAAAGGCATGTGTTTTTCAAAATTCAAAATTTGCGATTACGGTACTGCTATTTGTTACAGATAAAAAATACAGCATGCCGACAATTGAATAGACGAAGTTCCAAAATCATCGTACCCCTTTCGATATTAAAAGGAGTTTTATTATGAAGCAAACCCTCCGATCTTTCTTGGTTTCAATTGTTTTCGCGCTTGCACTCACAATTGGCCTCCATAATGTGGCCAACGGAGACGTCTTGAATCCATCTCTAACCATTTACTGTATTTCTTCTCCGAATAGTCCTTCTGACCTTAGAGCGACTTTGGTTCCTCACGCTAACCACGACGGCATTTGGGAAGTGCACCTTGTAAGGCTTCGACCAGCTAATAGCTCTCTTGAAACTTATGATCAGATGAAAGTCAGTGGCGACGCTACGACGTATTACGAATTTTCGACATTTAATTCGACCTATGATCGGCCACACCACGATTCCATTAAAACCAAGCTTTCAAATTCCTACACAAATGATGTCGTTAAGATGGACGGCATACCTGCAAACGATCCTGGGCAGATGAAATGCTCCTACTCGCAATGGTAAATCTAATTTAAAAGTCTCGTTTCTGAGGTCAAAGCTGCCGCAAGAAACGAGCGAATGTCCTTACGGAAACATCGTTTTGCGCAGAAAATAGAGCTAATAAGTTTTGTTGACTTTTTATTTTCAGTTGGTCGCTTTGCTACGGCCACAGCCTGGGCATGACAGCACAGTATGATTACAAGAATAAAAAAGTTGTCTATGGCAACGAAACTCATCCTT
>JAYUEB010000437.1:0-4742 GCA_043739525.1 Bdellovibrionales bacterium | reverse complement strand
TGCGTAGGAACCTGAGCAGTTACAATTTCTTTAACAAAACAGATTCAGACGTTAAGCGAGACGTGTCGAATGAGCTCATGTGGGATCCAAGTGTGACTTCCGCTAATGTCACAGTGACCGCCAAAGATGGTCTGGTGACCTTGCGCGGAACTGTACCACACTTTATCGAAAAAATGGCAGCCGAACATGCCGCAGAAAGAGTGGGCGGAGTAAAAGCCGTAGCCGACGAACTTGAAGTCAAAGGCATATTTGATAAATCTGACGAAGAAATTGCAAGTGCTGCAATGAACGCTTTAAAGTGGAATTATTCAGTACCTGATAATGTCAAAGTATCAGTTGATAATGGCTGGGTTACGCTTGATGGTGAAGCCGAGTGGGACTATCAAAGAAATGCCGCTAAAGATTCGGTAAGCCAACTTCTAGGAGTTTGTGGGGTAACGAACAGTATTACTCTCAAATCAAAGGCACGGCCCTCGGATATTAAAACTCGAATCGAAGAAGCATTGAAGCGATCGGGAGAAGCAGAGGGCCGCCAAATCAGTGTTTCGGTAAATGGAGAAAATGTTACTTTGAGCGGCAAAGTACACTCATTTTCTGAAATCGAAGACGCAAGAATTGCAGCATGGAATGCACCGGGCGTTATGACTGTTGAGAATAATTTAACTATTTCACAATAGATCACAAGCGAGGGCAGCGCTTTGTTGCTCTTGCTTTTTAATCGGCCATGCTCCCGGAATCTTGAGTGTCTGAAGAAAAGTTTGTTAATACGCTTTAGGATTTCATCAAATGGCAAAACCAGGATTAAAACTTTTCTTTTTCATTTTATTCGGTTTTTGCCTTTCAGTTTCAGCCGTAGCTCGAGAAGTCACATTAAAAGATTGTTACAAGCTTGCTTTAGAACGAAGTGCAAGTCTTGCAATGAGTATCGATCAAATCGATCAGACAGATGCACAAATCAAACAGTCACGTGCCGGATATCTGCCGGTGCTCTCACTTCAGGCCTCAACAACCCAACAGGCCGAATCGACCAATCCATATGCGAAAAGTCTTTCTTCGACCTCGCAATCGAGCTCCAACCTAAACTTGAGTCAGAATCTCTTTCAGGGTTTTCGGGACATCCACACTGTCAATCAAAGAACTCATTTGAAGGAGGGATTTGAGTGGGCAAAAAAGCAAGCGTATCTGCAACTTTACAAAGATGTGGCACAGGCATTTTTCTCACTACTCATTTTTCAATCGGATATAGCACTATATAAAGAGCAAATAGAAAGCACTCATAAGCGAAAATCGGAACTAAGCGCTGCTAAAAAAAGCGGAAGGGCTCGCGACTCAGATATTTTAACAGCAGAGTCATCAATAGCCAGCCTTGAGGCAGCAGTCTCTCGAACCGAGGGTCAGATTGTGAGCTTTCAAGAGTCGCTGAGCTTTCTAACAGGCCTAGGCGCGGGAGTAAAATTGGTCAATCACTCAAAGCTTCCCCTCAAAATTAAAAGTGTAGCTAGCTGGCTTGAAAATTCTGAGCAGCGACCTGATATACAACAAGCGAAAAGCTATTTCCTTGCAGCAGAAAATGGAATTAAGGCCGCACAATCGGGGTTTTATCCGAGCCTTAATATCAGTGCAAACTATTACTTGTCACGCCCCAATGGACTATTTCAAGGAGTCGACTGGGATGCTGGCCTCGTTTTAATTTTTCCATTTTTCTCAGGGGGGCTCACGAAAGCACAAGTGAGTGAAGCGAGGGTTTTACATCACTCAAAAGAGTTGAATTTGCGTTTAACTACGGAGTTGGCTGACCAAGCAATAAAAACAATTGTTGGGACTGTCCAATCTGATTTTGATCAATTGGCGAAGCTAACAGTTGCGTCTGATTTATCTCAAAGAAGTTACGAACTTTTTCATCGAGATAATCATCTGGGGGTCGCAACGAACACGGATGTACTGACAGCTCTTCAGGTTTGGCAAGAGTCAAAAAGAAATCTTGAGAGAACCCGAATCACGGCAACCTATGACTACGTCCGACTTTTGGTTGAATCATCAAGAATTAATATCGATGGTCAAACAGATTCAAGTTCGTCACCTGGAGATCAAGAATGAGTAAAAAATATTGGATTTCAATTTTATTGGTAGCTCTCATTTCAATAGCTGGTTTTTTCTGGTTTAAGAAAAGTCACCAGAGTTCGGCGAGCTTTGAGATCATCAAACGGGGAACAATCATTGATTCAGTGTACGGCATCGGAACTTTGACTGCCGAGAGAAGTCTTTCAATAAAGAGTGGCGTTACGTCTACGATCCACCATCTTTTCGCAAAAGAAGGGCAGGTCGTTCAAAAAGGCGCGAAACTTGTAGATCTTGAGGGAATAGGTGAATATAAGGCCCCTTTCGCCGGAACAGTGGTGTCTGCTCCCTTTAAAGAGGGCGAAACGGTTTATGCACAAACCAGTGTCCTGACTTTAGTTGATCCAACCGAAACCTATCTATTAGTGTCAATTGAGCAACAAGGAGCTCTTAGCCTTACCCCAAACCTTCCGGTCAAGATCAGCTTCGACGGGCTTAGGCAGCAGGTTTTTGATGGCAAGGTCGAGTCGATATTTTCAAATGGCACAGACTTTTTGGCACATATTTCTTTGAGTGCAATTCCGAAATTTATTTTACCTGGGATGACCGCCGACGTTGCGATTATTTTGAATGAAAAAAAAGATGTACTCTTGATTCCTATAGCTGCGTTAGAGCTTAAAGATGCCGTTTTAACCAGAAAAGGAAAGATCATTCGTGTGCCAGTCAAGCTTGGTCTTGTAGACGGTGCTTATGCAGAGGTGTTGAGTGGCGATGTGCAGGTGGGCGATCAGGCAGTCCTAGCGAAACGTGAAGTCAAATGATCTCACTTGCGATTCGATACCTTTTTTCACGTAAGCGCCAATCACTGTTCACACTCCTCGGTATATTTTTGGGTGCAGCGAGTTTTGTTATTATCTCTGGATTTTTTTCGGGATTTAAATACTTTTTCATCGACAATTTAGTAAATAATAGTGCACATATTTTTATCGAAGCAAAACAAGATTTTTTGCAGCCGCACACTCTGGATAGTGCATTTTTTGGAAGTGAAATCAGTCATGCCTTTTGGAAGTCGGTTCCGGCCGGAGAAAAAGATTATAATCGCATTGAAAATCCTCAGGGCTGGTATCAGCGTCTTGATGCCGATGTAAGAATAGAAGCCTACTCACCCCAACTCGTCGTTGCTGCATTATTTTCAAAAGGCGGAACTCCAATTTCCGCTGGATTTACTGGTTGCCTTCCCGAAAAACAATCCAACGTCAATACCGTCGCTGCTAATATGGTTGAAGGAAGGTTCTCGGACATAGGTGGTGGTGGCAACAGAATCATAGTTGGATTGGAGCTTCTCAATAGGCTGGGGGCCAAATTGTTTCAAAACGTTATGGTGTCGGTTGGCAAGGGGACGCAAACCCCATTTCAAATCGTTGGAACTTTTGACAGCGGGAATAAAAGATCTGACCTTCAGGCTTACGGTTCTCTTGCTGATGTTCAAAGAGCCAATCATAGTTTGAACCGCATCAATGAAATAGATGTGAGGCTTTTTGACTATGAACAATCCGCGACCCTTGCAACAACATGGTCTTCAATTTCCAGTGAAACAATTGAAAGTTGGGATCAACGAAACTCCAGCATTTTCACAATGTTTGCACTTCAGGCAATGATGAGAAATATCATTGTCTCTGTCGTGATGCTGGTGGCCGCATTTGGAATCTACAACGTTCTCATGATGACAGTGACCCAGAAAATGAAGGACATCGCGATTTTGCAAGCAATGGGATATGAGTCTTGGGAAATTCGAATGCTCTTTCTCTTTCAAGGACTTATCTTAGGACTTGTCGGTGCTTTACTAGGTTTAATTGCTGGATATTTTGTTTGTAAATATTTGCAGACGCTTCCATTTGGAGGGCGGCCTGGGTCTACGCGTCCACCAGGGCACTTAACTATTATAGTAACGTTTGGAATATATCTCCAGGCCTCGCTCATTTCAATTTTATCGGCTCTTCTCGCGAGCTATCTTCCGGCTCGCTCGGCTGCAAAATTCACCCCGATAGAAATCATTCGCGGCGGGGCGGCCTAATGGGAATACTGGCTTCAGAACTTGGAAAAACAATAGGTGACCCTCCCACTCAAATTCTCACTGAGATCAATGTTGAAATTCCAGATGGGCAATTTCTTTCGTTAACAGGTCGTTCTGGATCCGGAAAAAGCACGCTTTTATACATGCTCAGTGGCCTTGACTCTTTGTCGACCGGCTCGGTTCTAGTCGACGGTTCGGACTTAAGTAAAATGAAGCGAAAAGAGATCGCTCACTTTCGAAATGAGAAGATCGGATTTGTTTTTCAATTCAATTATTTGATTGCCGAACTTTCAGTTTTAGAAAATGTTCTTTTACCTGCAAAAAAATATGATCAAGATAAAAGTCGCCTTGAGCTTGCAAAATCTATTTTAGAAAAAGTTGGTTTGAGTAAAAAATTGAATCGGCTTCCGAGGCAGTTATCTGGTGGCGAGGAACAGCGCGTGGCTATCGCAAGAGCCCTCATCATGGAGCCGAAGTATTTGTTTGCTGATGAACCAACAGGCTCTTTGGATACAGTTAATGGGGAAGTTGTCATGAAAATGTTGAAAGAAGCCCATCAAGAAAAAAAGACAACTATCATTCTTGTAACCCACGAGCCAGATTATGCGAG
>JAYUEB010000436.1:0-4743 GCA_043739525.1 Bdellovibrionales bacterium | reverse complement strand
GTGTTTCGCGCAGGGTGCTGCGGCAATTTTTCAGACGAATTTTTTTATCTCCAGAACAATTCAGAGTGGTTACGAACCTCGCAAAAGTCGCGCGAGCTCTCGAAAATTTTCGAATAAACAAAATTTTGTATATGAAGTGCGCGCTCTCTGAAGCGTCATTTCGACGCGATTTTACTGACTCGCTAGACAGCTTCCCAAAAGCGTCTTCCTCGTCCTAAAATACGCAGGAAGTTGACTTTGCGGCTTCACAATCAGTTCAAAAACAGAGCACGGCATTCCTTCGCCTTAGCTTTGGTTTCGCTGCCAGTTTTAATCTTTTTTTGCCAACTGCTCAGAATCGCTTTTGCGTCTTTGGTCATAGCAACATCAGGTCTCGCGTAAGAATTTCTTACGCCAGAAACTACTGCCTTTTGGAGTGCGCTTAATCCTGCTTGCGAGGGCTCCTCTACATTTCTCAGATAATCTAGTGCACGATTCCTCATCTGATTACTGAAATCCGCGATACTCGGTAGAATCCGTATTAAATCAACCTGAATGACTTCAGAATTGAAAATCCTTTGGTACAAGGCTGTTATATCAACACCAATTTGTTGCTGAAAATGAGCAAATCGTTCGAGCTCGCTTAATAGCCTAAATTTTTCATCCAAAGAAGCACGTGGATTGTTGATTCCTTTGAACATATACTCAGCAATGAGATCAGGCGAAGGCCTTTCAATAGCCGCGCTATTTAAGAGAATGACCTCGTCATCAGTGACGGAATAAATAGTATCGATCCCATGATACCTAGCCAGGTATTCATTAATTTCCTCTCCTCGAGCAAGTGCGAGTTCTTTTAGCTTGATGAGTCTCGGATCTCGTTCAAGAAGGCTGAAATCTAGAACATTTAAGTGGACGTCAGTCCGCAACTGAAGAGGTATGGTGATTCCATCAGCGACTGAGTAACGTCCGCCGGTTTTAAAAGCAGTATACGTACCGACACCTCGTGCGGCGGAGCTGCCTTGTCCCCGAATTCCATCGAAGATATCCCGACTGACCAAGAAGTTATTACGAATGATGGAGAGTAAATTTTCGGGCGATGGCGTGCCGTGATAAACGACCCCTCCGTTCGTCATTCTCATCAGTTCCTCGGGGGATGTGAGAAGCTCTTCAGGAAAACCGTTGAGCGGCCGGCGAGAACCTTTTCTTATCGGGTGATATTCTAGAAACTCAGGGAATATTTTTTTGACTCTTTCAGTAAATTTTAAAAACAAGTTCTCTGGTGAGTTTCTGTCGCTTCGCCAAAGCAAATTATTGCCCGCAGAAAAGCGAGAATTACGAATGGATTTTTCAATTTGCTCTATTGTTTTATCAGTCGGTCCTGTTTGGAGCAGCGCCAAGCGAAGATCACGAGCTATAGCCTTTTGGCTAACTGGGTCTAAAGCTAGAAACGGAAGCTCTGTTGCCGGTCTCATTCCACGCACTGCCTGAAGTGCCGGATCGACTTCGACAAATTCCAAAGGACTTGAATAACTTCTAATCCCGCGAAGGAAATTTTCAGACGTTTGCGGAAAGCGCGGTGGATTTAGAAGTTCAGCTTTTTGAAGATCGAAAGCTAAGAAATCTATCGTACTCCCTCCTTGATCGGTAGCGCGAGAGATTTGCTGCTCGTAGGGCTTGAAGTCAGCAAGCGGAAAAATCGATCGATTTATACCGTCCCTAGAAAACTCAACCCTATTGCTTAGGCGCACGCTGTTGACGACAGTTTTCAACAGCTCGCCAGCGCCCTCTGCATCTTTATCTGGACCGACCGTCAGCCCGTCGAAATCGCTACCTACCCCTATGATCTCTTGAAATGGAATCAAGGACTTCGAAGAATCTAAATCAGCGAAAAATGTTTCGGGATCGAAAGCGCCATTTTCGTGATAGTTGTCCCAAGCTAACTGATAGAGCTTTCCCAGTGCGCTCCGAAGCGGTCCGGCTGCAGGTAAAACTTTAGTTCCCGAATATCGGAGCTCTAGCTGATCTTGTAAGTAAGGGTAAATTGCTACAACTTTGGAAGTTTTCCCACCATCAGCTGTAATTGGCATCGACATGCGATTCAACAGATGAAGTAAGGATGAGTTTAACATTGCCCTTGCTCGCTCTATTTCAGCAATGGGAATTTGATTGGGTTGCATTTGACGATATTCTTCCTTGAGAAACAAATTAGGAAATTCCTGAGAGCGATGAAATCGCGCAGCTGCGCTGGTGAGGGAAGTTGCCAAAATAAGGCAGGCGAACGTCAAGATTTTGGTCACTGAAATCGCACCCATAGGCTCTGCTCCTCAATGCTGTTACCTAATTCAACATTGATGCCATTTTGAGGGGTAAATACGGGAAGTGAGGCCTCGTCTGCACTCTAAGCTGGGATTTGCGAACCGTGCAAAAAGAAATTCTTTTTGGAGCGGCCCGAACAAAGAGCTGAACTTGTTGACCAAAAAATTATAAGCTAAAAATAATTTTAATATTCCCAGCGTTTCGAGATTGCCATTTTGTAGGTATCAAGTGACTAACGATCATGTCTGGGCGGCAACCATTTAGAGAGTTCGGCGCCTAATAGGTCCTCACTTAAATCATGAAGATGCCCTTTTACCTTCAAGGACTCAAAGAACTTCTCAAATTCGATTGCTGGCACTTTCGGGTTGATACTTTGCCATGTTAAAAATCGATTCTCTGTAAGATTTTTTGGCCAATTTGAAAAGTTGGCTTTAACAAAATCCCTTTTATGTTTCTCCACTTTAGCCTTCCACTCGAGTTCTCTATCAATCTCACTGGCACCGGTTTCTTTTGACGCGTGATAAGCTTCAACCATTTGAGATAAAAGTTCTTTTAGCTTTGATTCCCGCGTCCATTTTTCCTCAAAAACATTTCGGTCCTTGTCCTCCCGGACGATAATGCCACCGGGACCTATCCACTCCTGTCTAAAATTTCCAAAAAGTTCAACTAAGCGATCTGCTTTAATTTGAACGCTGCGGAATTTAACGAATGTTTGGAGGATATCCGATTTTTCATAATAACAAGCTTCGATTAGATTGTCGGCTTCATCAAAGACGCAGAATAAATGCTTGTGTTCCGTATCTTGAAAAAGGGAGAAACTCTTGAAAAAGTGATCTCTAGTATAGGTGAATAAGGACTGCATATTACTAAACAGTAAAGTTCAGCGATTTAATCGGGTCAACAATCAAATCTTCTGGAAGCCGAAAACGTTATCGCGATGACAATGGTTTTGAACCCGCAGGATGGGGACCAAAATATATTCTGACGTTAGAAGTTGGGTACAATTTTGAGCTCTTTGAGACCAGTGAAAATGTCCCCGGATTCGAGCGGTCAGGTGAGCGAGGACTTTTGAAGCAGCGGATTGCCCTTGGTCGACGCATGCGGCCCTATGCTAATCCAAATTTAATGTTGAACCGGCGAGGCGTCGAAGGTGTGGAGAGACCTGTGTAGCCAAGTTGAGGTTGAATAGAAGCCAATGTGATACCGAGCACCCTCAGAAAATGTCCCCTTCAACGTAACCACTGCGTAATTCGCGTCTGATAAATAGTTTTGTAATCGACTATATTAAAACGATGGAAACCTTCGTTAAAAATGAATCGGAAAGAATTTTTGCTGAGATCGCGTCATTGCGAGAGCAATGGCAAGCCGAAGTCGGTGCGGGCCGAAAAATCTGGCCGAATGCGATCAGATCAAGAGTCTTGGATTTGATGTTAAGTCATAAAATTAATTCCCGAGAAATTTCGAACAGAACTCAAATCTCGTACGAGACGATTAATCTTTGGAAACACAAACAAAAAAAGAAGCGGCTTCAGTTGCCGGGCTTTAAAGAGTTGACGATTTCAACTGAGGAAAAATCTGCAACCGTGACGGTTACAGAAGAAATGCAAGGCTTACAGACCGGCAATAGTATTACCGTAAAAACTCCACGCGGTTATGTTTTTGAAGGTTTAAATGGCTCGCAGTTCGCTGAGCTTATAAAATGTTTGGGAGGTTTACGTGTTCTTTGAACGCTCGGGCTTACGTGTTTTTATTTATAACTCAGAGATCGATATGCGTTGCGGATTTGAGCGACTTCATAGTTACTGCGTTCACCAGATGAACGCGGTGATGGATCAGGGACACGTTTATTTATTTTTTGGTAAGAATCGTCGGCGCTTAAAAGTTTTATTTTTCGACGGCACGGGTTTAGTGCTCATTGCCAAGAGAATCGAGGGCGGAAGATTTATGAATTTATCGAGCCTCATGGGCCGCAGCGAGGTAAAGTTAAGTGAGCTTAAACAAATCTTCCACGGTAGCGTTATAAGGATGCCTGTCGTGGATCGCAGTTTAGTGGCCTCGGTGCGACGCGAATCAGTTGATTTGCCTCAAGGAATATCCGAAAATATTTGAAATGAGCCAAGTAAGTCGCGAAAGAATATTGCAAATCGTAAAGCAAGAAAGCCCGGAACTCGTTGCGGCTTTAATCGCGTCCATGATGGAGCACAATGAGAAGCTTGAGTTGCGTGTTGAAAAGGCTGAGCTTGCTAAAGCGGCGCGCGATCAAGAGGCGATGCGAATCGAAGAGCAGGTTAAATTATTAAGACGCACTCTCTATGGTCGCAGCAAAGAGGACCGACCCCAAGCGAGTGATCGAGCGAGAGACAAGAGCCAAATCGAGGCTCAGATTTTTAGCCAATCGGCATTCCCGACGGATGTTCTGAGAGACCAAAAGGGCGTTAAATTAAAAGA
>JAYUEB010000435.1:0-4751 GCA_043739525.1 Bdellovibrionales bacterium | reverse complement strand
TAAAACGCCATCCATCTTAAGTAGGGACCCCTCAACGGATCTCCAACAGCCGGAGACATTCCCGCATTTGGAAACAACTCTGCAAGGTAAAGATAAATTGCGACCTGTTCTGTCACCACAACACCTTTGTGCATGATCGCAGGCACTTTACCCATTGGATTAATCGCCAAATATTCTGGTCTTCGATGCTCACCTTCTTTGAAGTTGAGACGACGAAGTTCATAGTCCGCTCCAAGCTCTTCAAGTAAAATCAAAGTCCCTATTGAGCGCGTATTTTTTGCGTGAAACAAAACGAGATCTTTTTTAGACATATTCAATACCTCACAAAATGTCGGGTTATTTTAATCCCTCTTCTGAAATCAAGTAAACAAGAACAGCCATCGCCGCAGCACCTAAATGTAACTCGCGAGAGTTGACGGCATCCATCGTGTCAATTTCGGTGTGGTGATAGTCGAAATAACGAGCGGAGTCTGGGTAGAGTCCAAATTGCGCGGCCCCAGATGCGGCCAAAGGTTCAATGTCTGTCCCGCCTTCGCCTTTTTTTACGTAGTCCGATTTAAGTGGACTAAAATATTCTTTCCAGCTTTCAAATTTTTTAAGTGTTGGACCTTCTGCCGTCGTTTCGAATCCTCGCGGAGTAAATCCACCGCGGTCTGACTCAATGGCTGCAATATGCATTTCTTTTTTTAGTCCTGCTTGTTTGGCGTATTCGTCTCCGCCAAGTCCACCAAATTCTTCAGACATAAAAAGCACGACTCGAATGCTTCGTTTAGGCTTAAGATTCAAAGCCTTCAACGCGCGTAGGACTTCAATACTTTGTACAACGCCAGCGCCATCATCTTGAGCGCCAGGGCCCAGGTCCCAACTGTCAAGATGTCCACCAACAACGATGAATTCGTTTGGCAATTGGCTTCCAGTCATTTCACCAATCACATTGTAAGATTTGACTGGATCAAGTGGAGTCGCGCTCAAAGTTAACTTGAGTTTTATTTTTTTAGTTTTTAAAAGTTCTGAAAGTTTATCGGCGTCTGCAGTGGCAATTGTCGCCGCTGGAATTTTTTGAGTCGCATCTTTGTAACTCATCGCTCCCGCGTGCGGATGTCGATCATGATTCATCGTCATCGAACGCACCAAAACTGCAACGGCACCAAAAGAAGCTGCCTTTGCTGCTCCGCCCGTTCTTTGGCGAACCGAGTGACCGTAGGCTTCAAAGGCATCCATGACTGTTGGATCCATTTCTCCATTGTAAAAAACAATCTTATCCTTGAGTGCTGTGCCTTTAGAGACAGCGTCGTCGAGGCTTGAGACTTCGACCACTTCAGCTTCAATGCCTTTTGGGCCGGTACCCACGCTATTGCCAAGAGCTGCGACTCGTAACTTTCCGCTTGCGCCAGAAGTGATGACGGCAGTTTCTTTTTTGCCGCGCTCCCAATGAGGAACCATTACTTCTTGCAGCCAAACTTTATCAAATCCGTATGAATTTAGTTTTTTCTTTCCCCACTCAACGGCATTTGCAGCGCCTGAGGAACCGCTGAGGCGAGAACCACCAGCAACCAGCTCTTTGAGATTTGTATAGGCCTGCCCATTTTTCAATATCTCATGGGTTAAATTTGCAGTTGTCTCCTTGAGCGTCGTCGCAGAAAGTTGAAAACTTGTGATTAATATTGTAGCGCATCCAAAAATTGTAACAGGTACTTTTTCTCTCATGCGATTAGCCTAAGGTCAGCGCTTGACTCCGTCAATCTAATCAAATTTACTTATTTCTAATCTGCCGAAAATAAGCAAAGTGACCAAATTGGCGAACGAAATTACAAAGATTTCTAGGCTATCGACAGAGCAAACTTATGAGAGTAAGTTGCAAATTAAGGGCGAACCGGATTTCGCCTAGGGGATGTTATGAAAAAGTTTTTGTTTTTAGTTGGGGCATTTTCGTGTTTCACTTCTACGGCCTTCAGCCAACTTAATTTTTCTTGCCGAAATATGGACGGAAGTTATGGAGAACTTATAATCCGAATGGGTGTCGATTTAAAATCGACTGAATGCACTCTCAACTTTCCACTTCAGATAGGTTCAGGTTATTTAAATTGCCAAGACTCAGGACAAGGAACCGTGATTTGCAAAGGTAGTATTCCACTAGAATCAAATCGCCATGAAAAAGTCGCAATGGTTATTCCTCAGAGCACTTTAAGCCGCGGTCAAGGTATCGTCAAATTTGCAGACTCGTACTACTCGTGCGGCCCTACTTTAGAGGTCATCCTCGAATAAAAAAGGAGGGGCTGTCACCTTTCAGTAACAGCCCCGAGGTTTCGACGACATACAGCACTTAGCTCGAGAGACTTCGTGTTTATTGTCGGGTCGAAAACTTTGACTGATATTATTCGCATTCCCACATTCCGTAACTTGCGTTGAAAACTTCTTTAATGCCTTTGTTCTGCAAAAATGTGCATATTCCAGAATTGCCGGCGATCACTGCCCAAGTATCAACAACACCTTTGCCGTTATCCTGAAGGTAACCGTCATCAAGAGTCATTTTGAAAGGAGCGGTACGGCTCAAAACAAAGTGTGACGTACTTGGACTTCCAAGAGCGTGAGTCGAACCGCAAGTGTGGCTCTGCAAAGTCACAGTACCCTCTTGCACCTGACTTAAATCTTGATTTTGGAAATCAAGAAAGAAGCCGTAGCCCTGAGCATTACAATAAGCGTACTTTGCATCTTTCCATGAGGTCGCTCGAACTCCTTCGACACTCACTGGGTTTTGATCAGCAGGAGCAGGTGTTGGGTTTGCAGCGCCATCTTTTGTCATCGGAAATGATTTATCCATTGAACCAAAGCCAATTGCAAAACGGCTTAAATAAAGTTGAGAGTTTTCAATCAAGATTTCTTCACTGATAATTTGAGTGACGCCGCCACCAAGATCGAAATGGTAATCGATCACGAATCCACCGTAACTTGTCTTGTCGGCCCAGCGAAACACACCTTTCATCTCGCTCTTGTTCGTAATCTGAGTGCAATCTTTATCGGCGTATTGATTGTCTGTGCGGGTTACTGTCTGTCCTTGAAAACTTGCTTTTAACTGGCGGAATTGAGTCCCGAAGTCTGGGTTACATTGGCTACTCCAACTTCCCTCAACTGCTGGTCCGACAACCTTATTGTTGAAAGCTTCTTTCGGAAAAAGATCTGGCACATCGCTCGCCGAATGCGAACACGCGCTCATGAGAAGTGCTGATAAAACTGCTGCTACGAATTGATTTCTTTGTGTCATAAAAACCTCCCTTATGACTGTTGTTGTGATATCATTTCATAGCGGATATTGTATTAAATATATTATCTAGTTGTGGAATTTGAACGATTGTATTATATCAAAAGTATAATGTCTGAAGCGCCATATGATGTTTATTCGTATTTAGAATACAAAACTCTTTTAAAGGAGCGCTTGAGCTTTTTGCGAAAGCAAAAGCCAGCCTTAAGTTGGAGATCAATTGCAGAGAAGATTCCAATTCAAGCAACTTATCTTTCGAAATCTTTGAATGATTCTAAAACTCATCTCTCTGAAGATGATCTTTTTCGAATTTGCCAGTGGCTCGATTTCAAGAGCAATGAAGTCGAATTCGTTCTTCTCTTAAGATCATCCAACACAACAAATGATCGAGACCGAAAAGATTATCTCGGCAAGAAAATTCAAGACATCAAAAAGAAGCGCATAATCAGTGCCGAATATGTCGAAGCTCAGGTACAAAACCTAACAAACGAGATGATCTATCTTCTTGATCCGGTAACTGTTTTGATTCATGCCGCTCTCTTTATTTCAAAATACAAAAAGGATCCTCTTTTGCTTTGTCCTCAATTGGGTATTTCTCAAGCGAAACTTAAGAAATCTTTGCAATCACTTAGTAATTGCGAATTCGTCGAGCTCGGCAAAAAGGCCTTTGAAGTCACATCTGTTAGTTTAAAGGCTTTTCACTTTGGGCGAGAGCATCCACTGACACGTACACATCAAACCGGCCTCAAATCATCTTTGACATCACGTCTCAATCAAACTTCAGAAGAACAAAAGGAAAGTTTCATTGTGACATTTACCATGGATGAAAAAGGCTTTAACGCAACGAAAGAAGCCTTTGCTGATTTTATTAAGAAAGTTCAATCGATCACAAAGTCGTCTCGACACGAGAAGCTGTATCAATTGAATTTTGATTTACTCGAATGGTTTTAGCTGTACTATACAAATTCAAAAAAAGGGGAACAACAAAATGAAAATACTAATCTCACTTAGCTTTCTTCTCGTGTCACAAATTTCTTTTGCTGAAATGAATCCAAAGGACCTCACGGCTGAAATGAGTGTCATGACTCGCACAATGGATATCTTACTCGCACGCCAGGAGATGAAAGATTCTCTTTCTACAAAAGCTATTAAAAATCTTTTAAATCAAATGTCGGCGAATACTGCTGATCCCGAGGTTTCAAGAAAGGTCACTCTGCTCACGCAAGGTTCAGATTTGGGCTCTTGCCAAATTGCCTATAAAGAAAATCGTTCTGAGAGTGGGGACGTTGATGACGCTTTAGTAGAATATAAAGGAGCCGACTGCCCTTTTGTTATTAGCGCAAAATCTCATATCCAAGCTGCTGGCAATGGAGCTGATGGTGACGTCAACTTATGCTTTTCGAGGGCGTCGATCTTGATAATGACGGCGTTTTGCTGCTCGATCTGGGCCAGACGATCCGTGTTGGACGCGGTGCCAGGTAGATCGAATGCA
>JAYUEB010000434.1:0-4775 GCA_043739525.1 Bdellovibrionales bacterium | reverse complement strand
GTTGACACATAATTTGATTCTTGATTTCAAGAACAGTAGCTTGATTCTGAATTTGAAGTTTAATTTTGCCGGATTCATCAAACTCTCTAAATGCCCCGAAGAGTTGAATTTCACAAATTGAGTCCACTTAAATCTCCTATCTCACTCATTCCACCCTGCAATTGGAAAAGATTTTCAAAACCAAAATCAGACAATATTTCGGCTGCTCGTTGAGAACGCTTTCCTGATTTGCAAACTAGCAAAATACTTTTGTCTCGGGGAATTTTTGAAATTTCGCTTTTAAGATCTGGCAAGGCAATATTCACTGCAGATGGCAGATGCTTCTCAAGAAATTCAGCTTCTTGTCGAACATCCACAATAAACAAATCTTTGCTCAATTGAATCTGATCTAGGTTCAATTGAGGAAAAAAATGTGATTGATCTTTCTCAAGAATCGGATTTACTCCACATGCGGTGCAAGCAAGATTTCGACTGAATTTCCGTTTTTGAAATTCGGATCTTAAGGAATCGTAGACCAAAAGTGTCCCACTTGAAACTTCACCAACTCCTAAAATGAGCTTAAGTGCTTCGTTTGCCATGAGAGTACCGACAGTTCCAGGTAACACTCCTAAAACGCCACCCTCATTACAATTTGAAACAGCTTCAAGTGGCGGAGCCTTCGGATAGAGACAGCGATAACAAGGCCCGTCGTTAAAATGAAACACTGATACTTGAGCATCAAAACGACCAACAGCACCAAAGATAAAGCTTTTGCCATTTGCCACACAAGTATCATTGACTAAATAGCGCGTCTCAAAATTGTCTGTTCCGTCAATGACAAAATCATGACTACGAACGAGCTCAGAAGCATTGTCTTTTAAAAATCTCTTATCAAGAGCATTGATTTTGACATTTGGATTGAGGAGTTCAAGCCGCTCGCGAGCCACCAAAGCCTTTGAACGACCAATATCCAAAGTCGAAAATAAAATCTGCCTCTGCAGATTTGATAGACTCACAATATCGTCATCAATGATTGTGATTTTACCAACTCCGGCAGCAGCCAAATAAAGCGCAATTGGGCTTCCTAGGCCTCCTGCGCCAACGATAAGCAATTGAGCGGATTTCAGTTTGATTTGACCATGAATGCCCACTTGCGAAAGCGAGAAATGCCTCTGATAGCGCTCTTGTTCTTCGATAGAGAATTGCATATCTGCGACTGTATTACACTCTTGACATCGAAGGCAAATGCTATAATTTTTAACAAATGCAAAATCTGCAAGATTCATTCGGAAGACGCTTCTCGTACTTGCGGTTATCCATCATCGACGCATGCAACTTTAGCTGCACATACTGTCTTCCAAAAGGCTACAAAAAGACTCCGGGCGAGTCCGCCTATTTGAGTTTATCTGAAATTCAAAACCTGGTTCAATGTTTTGCAGAAATGGGAACAGTCAAAGTTCGTATTACAGGTGGTGAGCCGACTCTTCGGAAAGATCTTTTTGAAATTATCCGCGTGGTTCAAAGTACTCCGGGAATTCAAAGAGTCGCTCTTTCAACAAATGGCTTTAATTTAAATGAGATTGCGCCAAAATTAAAAGCTTCAGGTCTCGATGCTCTTAACATCAGTATCGACAGTCTTGATCCTCATACTTTTCAAAAGATTACTGGCTCATCGGGTTTACAAGACATTTTAGATGGAATTGACCTCGCTCTCCAGTCTGGATTTAAAGAAATCAAAATCAATGCCGTTTTGATGAAGGATTTGAATGACAGGACTTATGTTTCATTTCTCGAATGGGCAAAAACTCAGCCCATTGTTGTTCGATTTATCGAACTGATGCCAACGCAAGAAAATAAAACTCTCTTCAAAGAACATCATACCAGCTCTCAATTTTTACGAACTGATTTAATAAAACGTGGGTGGATTCTCAAATCACGCGGAGATTCCGATGGACCGGCTGAGGAGTTCGAACATCCTGAGTATCGGGGCCGCATGGGCTTCATCGCTCCTTATGCGAAAGATTTTTGTGGCAATTGCAATCGTTTGCGAGTCACCAGTCGCGGAGATTTGAGACTTTGTTTATTTGGCGAAGCAAATCATTCGCTTCGAGAACTGCTTCAGTCACCAGATCAAAAAGAAGAACTGCAATTGAAACTTGTATCTCTTCTCCAGAAAAAAGAAATTTCACATTACCTACCAGAAGGAAAATATGGAAACAACTTCAGTTTCTCCAGCATGGGCGGATGATCCATTAGGATCGTCTTCTTTTCACATGATCGATGTTGGCGAAAAGCAAACCACACGACGTCGTGCCGAAGCTCAAGGCGAGATCCTTTTATCAAAGGCGGCATTTTTAGCACTCAAAGAACACAAAAATCCAAAAGGAAATGTCTTAGCTCTTGCTGAAGCTGCGGGTATCATGGCCGCAAAAAAGACCAGTGACTTAATTCCACTTTGTCATCCCCTCCCGCTCCATTCGGTTCATTTAAAATTTCAACTTAATGACAGCGACTGTTCAGTTCGCGTTTTATGTGAAGCAAGAACAAGCGCACAAACGGGCGTTGAAATGGAAGCCATCTGCGGAGTCAATGGAGCCCTTCTGACCATTTACGATCTCTCAAAAGCAGTTGATCCGGTTATTGAAATCAAGAACATAAGACTTAATTTTAAAGAAGGTGGCAAATCCGGAATTTGGAGAAATCCAAATTTAGAAGAAACCAAACCTCTACCTGTAAAGAAAACTGCACTTCAAGACATTCCAGTTGCCGTCATTACAATCAGTGACCGCGTTTCAAAAGCCCAAGCCGTCGATAAGTCCGGCCCCCTCTTGTGCAAAGCTTTACAAGATGACGGCGCCAAGCTTTTAACTCATATTTGTGTCCCAGACGAAATTTCTGAAATTCAAAAATGCCTCACAATGATCATTGAAAACTTTAAACCCCAGCTCATCATCACGACGGGCGGTACCGGCCTCAGCCCCCGCGATGTCACTCCCGAAGCTCTCGAAGCTTTGTCATCTCGCAAAATTCCAGGCTTTGGAGAGTTACTGAGACAAGACGGAGCTAAACACATCTCAACTGCTTGGCTCAGCAGATCGCTTGCGTGTGTTGTTGGTCAGAGCTTAGTGATTGCACTCCCGGGAAGTCAAAATGCATGCCGAGAAGCGATCGAGGTTTTATCACCGATTTTAAAACATGCCCTTCATACGATTCACGGAGGAAATCATGACCCTATATCATGAGGCCATCAATCAAGTTCACGAAGTTGCAGCTTCTAAAAGAAAGAATTTAAAAACTGAAAAAGTTTCGTTACTTAGTTCTGTTTCAAGAGTTTCGGCCAGACAAATTTTATCAAACGAACAGGTTCCATTTTTTGATAATTCAGCTATGGACGGCTTTGCTTTAAGATCCTATGAGACTTTAACAGCAACTCGTGAGCAACCCGCTCAATTTAATGTTCTAGGACTTATTGCCGCCGGTGATCTTCCTCCTCAGACAGACTTAAGTGCTCAATCCTCAGCTTTTGAAATAATGACCGGGGCCCCCTTTCCTGAGGGCTACGACAGTTGCGCGCGCATTGAAGATTGTGAAGTCTTTAGGGATGACAATGGTCATGCTCAACAGGTCAAAATTCATAGTCCGCTCACATCAAAAAAGAATTTGCGACCAGCCGGTAGTGATTTTCAGGTGGGTTCAAAACTACTTGAAGCTGGCGAAGTCATTCGACCCGAGCATATTTTGACTTTGGCCTCTCTTGGTTTTAATGAGATCGATGTCTACGCGCCACTTAAAGTTGCCTTAATCGCGACCGGCAAAGAGCTTGTTCGATTCGATCAAAAACCAGAGCAGGGTCAAATACGAAACTCGACTCAACCGTATTTACAATACGCGCTTGAGCAACCTGGAAATCAGGTTGAAACTTTTTTGATCAATCAAGATAGCCCAAAAGATTTTAACAATTTGTTGCAAAAGCTATCTGACAAGAACTTTGATCTTATCATATCAACTGGCGCGGTCTCGATGGGACAATTTGATTTTGTTGCAGATGTCTTAAAAGAGCTAGACGCCAAAATTTATTTTCATAAAATTGCAATACGACCGGGCAAGCCCATTTTGTTTGCCGAACTTCCAACAGGATCGGTGGTTTTTTCTTTGCCAGGCAATCCCGTATCGAGTGTCATTGGTCTCAGATTTTTTGTTGATTCATTTTTAACATCACTTTTTTCAAAAACTCCAGAAAAGCCAATGCGAGCAAAGCTTAAACAAAAATTCGAAAAGCCCGCAGGTCTTAAATGTTTTCTGAAAGCGAAATTAGACTTATCAGAAGATGGGGCTCAAGTTGAAATCTTAGAAAGCCAAATGTCATCTCAGCTTTCTTCACTTGTTGAAGCAAATGTCTGGGCTATTTTAGACGAAGACCAAAGTCATTTTGAAAAAAATGCCTTCATCAACCTATATCCTATTCGAGCTTAAAATGATTGATGTTCAAATTTTAACTGCTCCGCTTTTACTTGAAGATATCTTAAAAAATCCTTCGCCCGGTTCGCATGGGGCTCAGTGTGTATTCTCTGGAATGGTCCGCGACCACAATCAAGGCAAAAAAGTATTAGGCGTTAGTTATGATGCGTTCACTCCCCTCACCTTAAAGTCTTTTCAAGAAATTTGTACAGAAGCCCAAGAAAAATGGGGCAAAGATTTGTATGTCCAGCTATGGCATCGCAAAGGGCGTCTTGAAGTTGGCGAATTAAGTGTCGCAATTGTTGTATCCTCAAGACACAGAGACGAATCTTATCGCG
>JAYUEB010000433.1:0-4776 GCA_043739525.1 Bdellovibrionales bacterium | reverse complement strand
CTAAGCTCAAGACTCTGAGGCATGCCAGAGCTGTAAAGTGGAGAAAAAGGATTTGCGGATAGCAGGAGCTGATTTTCAGATTTAGACCATTTTTTTACGTAGTAGGGGCCCATCGTCCTTTTCCAGCCACTATGTTTGAAATCAGTAGGCATTAGACCGGCATCCGCAAGCGATAACTCGTGAATTAGAGCTAATGGTGCTGATGACGGAAACTCTATCCTGAGTTCTCTTTTTTCGTTATCGTAGGTTATTGCGGAGGCCTTTTTTAAAAATTGTATGTGTCGACTCGAGTTATTTCTAAGATTGCCTATCCAGTTTTCAATTTCATATTGGGTGAGCTCTGTTCCGTCGCTCCAGTTCAGCTTTCTCAATCTAAATATCCAGGAGTTTGGATTCGGTTGAAAAAATCGCTCTGCGAGACAGCCCTCATACCCCGAGGGGGCAGACTTTGAGTCCCTTACAAGTCCACAGGAAAGATTTTCCAAGAGGTAATATTCTGAAACGAATTGAATATTTTGAGGATCAAGTAAATCTTGGGTTGCTTTGAAGTCTTTAAGCCAGAAAATTGAATTAAATGATGAGTTAGAATCGAATACATCTTTTGTAAAAGTTGAGCTACTGCTTATTGATAAATTCAATACAACCGCAATTGTGCAGAACAGTCCTATTGCTAGGAATCTCAAATTTAACTTATTTAGACCGTATTCATGCTTCAGGCTAGTCTCCTTAATAGGTAGATTGTGTCGTCTAAGAAAATTAACCGCGTAAGCTAATCGGTAACTAAATAAAACGGAAGTTAGTCGTATAGTAATACACACTGATTCACAATAGCGTTTGTAAAATATGGGTGCTTGGTACACTCGGAACATATAAAATTTTTGTACCTAATAGAGCGAACCAAATAATTTAAGCGAGAAAACATTAGTTTTTTCTATTCTCCAAGAGATTGCGGCTTTGAACAATGCGAGCCCAGGTGGGCCGGGCAACCTACAATACAGTAAGGGAATCTGATTACTTCAGAGGCAAACACATAGGAGATCGATCCTAGTGAAGATAGAATCATTTTTAAGCGATACGAGCATGGGGACGCGACAGAAAACACCTGACACTCAGGCGATTTCATGCGAAAAAAGCCCTTAAATTAAACAGGATTTGTAGGAGTCTCATAACTTGAAGACATTTCTAATTGCAGGTGGAGCCGGGTTCATTGGAGCTAACTTTGCCGAACTGATCATCGCTCAGGGCCACCGAGCTGTCGTACTCGATTTGCTAACTTATGCTGGTCATCTTGAAAATTTAGAGACAGTCGTAAAATCTCCAAACTACAAATTCTATAAAGCGGACATTCGTGACCCAAAAGCCGTGAGCAAAATCCTTAAAGAAGAAAATGTTGATGTCGTCGTAAATTTCGCAGCAGAGTCACATGTCGATCGCTCAATCGAAAATCCAAATGTATTTATTGAAACGAATGTCATGGGTGTTGCGAATATGCTCTCCTGCTCATTAGCACATTACGAAAAGCTTGAAGGCTCAAGAAAGGCACAGTTCCGTTATGTGCAAGTCTCGACTGATGAAGTTTATGGTTCTCTTGGTGATACAGGATTTTTCACTGAAACGACCTCATACGCGCCGAACTCACCATACTCTGCGAGCAAGGCTGCCGGCGATCATCTAACGCGTGCCTGGTTCCATACTTACAAGCTTCCAACGATAACAACGAATTGTTCGAACAACTATGGTCCGAAGCAGTTCCCAGAGAAGTTGATTCCGCATATGCTGAATTGTGCACTTCAAGAAAAGTCACTTCCGGTCTATGGAAATGGCAAAAACGTGCGCGATTGGATCTATGTCGGAGACCATTGCCGAGGAATTTTCAAGGCCATCGAAAAAGGAATTCCAGGTGAGACTTACTGCTTCGGCGGAAACTCCGAGCGTGATAATCTTACAGTAGTTAAAACAATCTGTTCGATTTTAGATAAAAAAATTCCACGTAAGGGCGCAGAGAAATACGAAACGCTCATTAAATTCGTCGAAGATCGTAAAGGCCATGACTGGCGTTATGCAATTGACGATACCAAAGCGACGAAGGCACTCGGTTTTGAGCGACAATTCAAAAACTTCGAGGCGGGCCTCGAATCGACGATTAGTTGGTATCTCGATAACAAAAAGTGGATGAACGACGTACTCACAAAGGAAAACAAATGAAGGGCATCGTATTAGCTGGCGGAAGTGGTACCCGACTTTATCCAAGCACCATAGCGGTTAGTAAACAGCTGCTCCCCGTTTACGATAAACCAACTATCTATTATCCCATTTCAATTTTGATGATGGCTGGAATTAAAGAGATTCTCATCATTAGCACTCCGAGAGATTTGCCTCTCATCGAGTCTTTACTAAAAGACGGCTCTCAATTTGGTGTGAAATTCAGTTACGAAGCTCAGGCAAAACCTGAAGGAATTGCTCAGGCCTTTGTTATCGGTGAAAAATTCATCGGCAAAGACTCGGTTTCGCTTATTCTCGGCGACAATATTTTTTACGGACATGACATTGCCGGCCTTGGAGAAAAAGCATCAAAAGTTACCAAGGGCGCGACCGTATTTGCATATCATGTAAATGATCCTGAGCGATACGGTGTTGTGCAGTTTGATGATTCGGGTAAAGCGATAAGCATCGAGGAAAAACCTAAAACTCCTAAGTCGAATTGGGCAGTGACAGGTCTTTACTTCTACGACAACCAAGTTGTCGAGATCTCAAAGAATCTTAAGCCATCTGCTCGAGGCGAACTTGAAATTACAGATGTGAATCGTAAGTACCTTGAGCGTGGCGAACTTCATGTCGAAACTCTTAGCCGTGGTTATGCGTGGTTAGACACCGGTACTGATGATTCTCTTCTTGAGAGCGCACACTTTGTTCAAACGATCGAAAAGCGTCAAGGTCTTAAAATCGCATGCCTTGAGGAGATCGCTTATCGACAAAAATTTATTAGCAAAGATAAATTCATATCGATTGCCGAAAGTTTTCCAAAAAGCGGTTACGGCGACTACCTGAGAAAAATAGTTAAATTCATTTAATAGGGGACCTGCATTGAAAAGCCAACAGCCAGCTGAAGCTAAAGCAAATGCGCTGTCGTCTCGAGATGAGCTGATCTTTCTATTTTTGCAACTTCAGCGCACGCTGATAATCCGTGCGCTTTCGTTTTATCAGTTTTTAGATAAAAAGATAAATCCAAAAAATACGCTGAGGGTTGGCCCTCACATTTTGGACATTGAAGATCCCCAGCAAATATCTGATTACCTAAAATTTTTAAATTCTCTTAAACGACGTAAATTAGTTGAGCTCGCTGCTTATGTTCATCAGCGATTTGATCGGTCTAGGCGTTTTAAGGACCTTACGATAAGCATTCTTCTTTATCTTAGATTTGTGAGCAGAGCTCTGAAGCCTAGAGGCCTTTATGGTCCATACGAAGAATGGGTTGAAAAGGTAGATGCTCCTTCAAAAGACGATCTTCGTTTTTGGGCGAGTAGCGATCAGGTTTCAAGTTTATTGTCGATCTTTGTTTTGCCACAAGCGCTGAAGAGTCCTTCGGATATAGTTGTGTCGATTCAAACACTCAAAGATTTCAACGTCGAATGGACCTTTTACGCCAACTCAAAAGATCTTGAAGTTCTCAAAGAAGAAATGCTACGGGCAGAAATTGATTCAAAGGCAACGCAATTTCAATTTGTGCGTGAGGATAGCTTTTGGAAAGATATTCCGGCCGCTGTTCAAAACGCAAAACCATGGATTCTCGTTCAAAATGAGCCTGGTCGTTTGGCTTCAAAGTCACTTCATGAGATTTTTGAGCTCTCGAAGAGTTTAACTCAATCTGATCTCGCCTTCACGGATTCGGATTACCTAGAAGCCTCAGGGACGCGATTTCATCCCAAGTTTCACCCCAAGTGGAATCTGAGGTACTTCTTTGGACAGAATTGTTTTCGAGGTATTTGTCTCGTTTCTAAAAACATGCTGATCAATACACTCAAAGAAGAAAAGACATGGGGGGAGCTACTCGTAAATTTGATTTTTTCGACGGATGAAAATAGAATTGCTCATATTCCAAAAATTTTATTTCATTCGCGTGAGATACGAGACCCCTATCAAGATAAAATTCGCGAGACGGCAGCACCGCTGCTTAAAAAGAATTGGAATGCAAAACTGCAGGTGACCTCAAAGGGAATTGCCCACATTGTGTGGCCACTCCCAAATGAGCTCCCGAAAGTGAGTATTTTAATTCCAACTAAAGATCGTATTGATCTGGTTAGTAAATTAGTTGATGGGATTCTCAATCACACTGATTATCAAAATTTAGAAATTGTCATTGTTGATAATCGTAGTTCTGAAAAGGCAAGCCTTGATTATTTTGAAAAGATTCAGACGTTTTCAAATGTAAAAGTCGTGAAATACGATTTTCCATTTAATTATTCGGCGATCAATAACTTTGGATTTCAATATTGTAGTGGTGAAATTCTCGCTCTTCTCAATAACGATATCGAGGTCATTGACCGAAGTTGGCTTAAGGAAATGCTACGTGAAGCTTTGGCTCCTGGCGTGGGTATTGTCGGAGCAAAACTTTATTATAAAAACGGATTTATTCAACATGCCGGAGTCGCCCTTGGGTCCGGGCAGAATCCAGGGCATGTTCACGGGTTTGAGCATAAAAGTGCCGATGGTTATACTAATAGATTGCGTTTTCCCCATGAGCTTTCGGCGGTAACTGCTGCCTGTATGATAATGAAA